>NZ_JBZCRX010000002.1:0-90052 GCF_058267655.1 Pseudarthrobacter sp. MOO13 | reverse complement strand
ACGAGCGCGCCTGTTCTGGCCGCCGGCGCCGTCCTCGCCCCCATTGGTTTGGTGCTGTCCATCATCCTGTTCAGCGGCGGGAACTCGCAGGCGGCGGCCGATGTCTGCTCACCGACCGGGTCCAGCGTCAGCGTTGACGCCGCCCAGCTGCCCAAGGTCGCTGTCGCTGGCTACGAAGGCGAACGGCTGAAGAACGCCGCCCTGATCATCAACGCCGGAAAAGCCCTTGGCCTGTCCGCCCGCGGCCAGACGATCGGTGTCATGACGGCCATGGGCGAATCCGGGCTCCGTGTCTTGGACTACGGCGATGGACCCGGCCCCGACTCCCGCGGACTGTTCCAGCAGCGCGACAACGGCGCCTGGGGGTCCTACCCGGACCGGATGAACCCCACGACATCGGCGACAAACTTCTTCAAGGCCTTGCAGAAGGTCAGCGGGTGGGAACAGCTCGAACCCACCACCGCCGCGCACCGGGTCCAGCGCAACGCCGACCCGTTCCACTACCAGTTCTACTGGGCGGCCGCTGCCGAGGTCGTCGCCGCCCTGGGCGACGTGCCGGCCACCGATGCCGGCGGTGCGAGCTCCTGCGGCATCCCCGGTCAGTCCGGCGCCGGGGATGACTACCCGTGGAAGAACTCTCCAACGTGGATGCAGGCCGGGGACAACGTGGCAGCCAGCATCTCGCCCTTCGGCTTCTACTACCGGGAGTGCGTTGACTTCGCGATGTGGCGGGTGAACCAGCAACTCGGGAGCACCACCGCGCCCTACAAGGTCCTCAACGGCACCTTCCGGCCCGACGGCGCCCTTCTGGGCTCTGCCGTGACCTGGAAGGACGGCTGGGACACTAAAGGCTGGCCCACCGGTAAAACCCCACGGGTCGGAGCGGTCGTCTGGTACTCCCCCGGCACCGGCGGCGCCGACGGCACCTACGGCCACGTCGCCGTCGTCAAAGCCGTCAACGGCGACGGCAGCTTCCTCGAAGAGGGTTACAACGGCAACCCCGCCCCGAACGACCACACCTACTACACCCGCACCGTATCGAACGGCACTCCCAGCGCCTTTCTCTACCTGCCCGGCGGCGACTTCCCGGAGGAACCATGAAACGCACCCTGACAGCTCTCACGGCCCTGCTCCTGTGTACCTCGTGCGCACCGGCAGCCAGCACCACGCCAGCCGCACCGTCGCCGACCTCCTCGGCCATCAGCACGGCCACGCTTAGCGCGGGCGGCAAACCCCAGGCACCCGGCGGCACAGCCCCGGCCACCCTCGGCATCGTTTGGGACGAGACAAGCAAAACGGCGGCACTGGATACCGCGACCAAGGCCATGACGCTGTACGCCCGCCCCACCGCGACGGACACCGAATGGATCCAGGACCTCGGCCAGGTCCTGACCGCTCAGGCCACCGCGGACTACCAATATGTTGACCCGGCCAACATCTCGGTCACCAGGATCACCGGACCGGGTCAGCTCAATATCGATGAGAACAACGGGTTCGGCTGCCACGTCGTGTTCTCTACCGATGCCGGCGACTACGACGTGCAGCTGCTCCGCAGCGCCGCCGACAAGCCGTGGCAGGTCAATCGCTTCACACCTCCGAACGGCACAAAGTAAGGACAGATGATGGAAACCCAAGCGCTCGACTTCCCTAAGATCAACGCCGTTCTCCGCACCAACGGAACCGGCGAAGTCACGATCAACGGGACCTCCCACGCCATCGAGGCCGTCGACGAAGCCGCAGTTCTGAACGATGCGCTGCGCCTCATCACCGAAACCGCTGCCCAGCTCGGCCGCCCCGTCCGCGTCAGCACCACCGACCCCGACGGCCAGGGCTTCATCATCGTCTCCCCTGACGGCGCCGTCAGCGAAGCCACCCCAAGCAAGCCCACGTCCAAGCGGGAGAAGGACACCCCGCCCGCTGTGGCCGCTCCCGGCGAGCCGGCAAAGACCACGACCGCCCCCGATGCCCCCGCAGCCGAGGAAACGCAAGCGGATCCGGCCAATGCTGTGCCGGTGACCTTTGGCTCAGCGGCCACGGCCGCATCGGCCCAGGAGCTCGCAGCGGCCTTCGCAGCCGCCGCTGCGCCCGACGTCCGGCAGAGCCTCAAAGACACCTCGTTCCTTGTCAGCGCGCCCGTGCTGCAGCCGGCCACCCGGGGCTGGCGTGGAGTTCTTAGCCGCCTCGGCTTCCGCATGGACCCCTCAGCTGAAGAGCTCGCCGAACGCGAAGACATCCGCATCGTGAGTCAGCACTGGCCCGGCCCCCGCACCGTAGCCGTGGTCAACCGCAAGGGCGGAGCGAACAAGACACCCACCGTCGTCATGCTCAGCGCAGTCCTCGCCCGCTACAGCGGCGCAGCAACCGCGGCCTGGGACAACAACGAATCCCAAGGCACGCTCGGCTGGCGCACCGAAAAGGGCGGGCACGACAACAGCGTCCTGGATCTTATCGACTCATCCCAGGCACTGCTCTCCCCCAGCGCCCAGGCAGCCGAGATCGCCCAGTTCGTCCACCACCAAACCTCCGACAAGTTCGACGTCTTGCGCTCCGACGAGAACGACGAAGGCGACCACGAAGTAACCGCCGAGGAAGTGGACATCGCCCACAAGGTACTCACCCGCTACTACCGGCTCATCGTCATGGACTCCGGCAACACCTCCCGCGCAGCCAACTGGCGGCGCATGATCCACCACACCAACCAGCTCGTCGTCCCAGTGACAGCCATCGAAGATCGGGCCGAGGCTGCGCGCCTGACCCTCCAGACCCTCGAATCCCGCGGCGGCCACGACGCCGAACTGGCCCGCAACGCCGTCGTCATCGTCTCCGAATCCACCGACGCCAAGCGAAGCATGAGCGGCGACGCGCTCAAACGTGCCAAAGACGAAGCCCAGAGGATTGCCGAGGCCTTCGCCCCGCACGTACGGTCCGTGGTCCGTATCCCCTACGACCCCGCCCTGGTCAACGGGCCCATCCGCTACGACGCCCTCCAACCAGGAACCCAACGCGCATGGCTCGCCGCAGCCGCCGCCGTCGCACAAGGCTTCTGACCTCGTCTAATGGGAACGACACGCCGAACGGGCCACGCACTTAACGGTACCGGTACCTATAGGCTCGGGCTTATGAGTACAGCTATCCACAGACGCGTACGGGGAACAGGGGCCGGCAACGTCGTCCTCAAAGTTGACGTTGCTGCCGATGCTAAAGCTCTGGTGGAACGTCTTGCCACTCACATGGGACTCTCCAAAGGACAGGCAGCCGAGCGCCTCCTTATGAGCATCCGGCTGGATGCTCGCGGCTTGCCGATTTGGCCTGATATAGACGAGTACCAAGAACAAGGAGCTCTGCCTATCGATAAGGCTTCCTAACGGGAGAAGGCCCCTCCTAAAAGGAGGGACCTTCCTAATCCTTCGCTCAGATCCCTCATCCGCCAAGATCCGGATCCGAGCTGTTACAACACCCACGCCGTGGGTGCCATTTGTGTTACCTCGAAAGGAACTACTGTCCTTATGGTACCGGAACCGGTATTGACGTCAACGCATGCCCTTATGGGTGTCGCTCCATGCCCAAGACCAGAAGAGGCATGGAGTCTTGCTCCGCTGATTGCTGGCACGCCTTCGTACCGGTTAGGGCGCTGGATTGGGCAGAGGTTTCAATATCCACGGCCGAAGAATGCACTGAAGATCACTCGTTCTTTGCCCGGGCATCCTGCTGCTGTAATGGTGCACGGCACGGATGGCCGAGTCTCAACTCTGTGCTTGGACTTCGACACCTCGAAGGCACTGAAAGGCGTGGTGGACTCGGACGCGGTCCGGGTTGGCCGCTTATTATCGGCCTGCGGCATGAGGTTCGTGGAGGATTTCTCCCCCAGCGGTGGACGACACCTGTACGTGCCGCTAAACGACCGGATGGACGCAGCCGAGGCCCGCGAACTAGTCGAAGCGCTGGGCATGATGGCCACCAGCCTCGACCCGAGCCCTCACCAGAACATCACCGACGGGTGCATCCGTGTCCCAGGAACGATCCACAAGTCCGGTGGCCACCAAACCCTCATCACTCCCCTGTCCCAGGCCTACGACATCCTGCGGCGCCGCAACCCAGCCTCGACGCTAATGGAGCTTCGGTCCGCGTTGGCTCCGGAGCTAACCCGGAAGCGCGCACTCAAAGCCCGCGAAGCTAGGACTGTTGCCGCACAGCGAACAGGGGTTTTGTCGGCACTACCGCTAAAGGCAGGTAGTGAAGCGCCGCTGCGCAAGGTCGCCCGAACCGGCCTCTACGACACGGCTAAGTACAAAAGCCCGTCCGAGGCCCGCATGGCCGTGCTCAACCACTTCAGTGCTTGTGGCTGGTCGCTGCAGCACGTAGAAAACGAACTCGCTGGTCAGTTCCCCGGCCTGGCTGCCCTCTACGGATCTACAGAACGTCAGGCAAGGCTCCTTCCCTACGAGTGGGCCAAAGCCCAAGCCTTCACCAACACAGCGCCGAGCACGCGAAAACCACTCCCCCGTAAACACGGGGAAAAGCATGCACTTATTAGCAACACAAGCCCAACTTCAACCACAGGGGGGGCTGGGGAATCCAGCCCCCCTGCGGTGCAGCAACTCGTCAACGATCTAGAAAATGTCCTCTACGCGGTCCTTGACCACAGGCTCCAGGCACGTGGCCGTGAAGGTCTCAGTCTCCGGTTCCTGATTCGTGGTCTGTTGGGGTACATGCGGTCCAAAGAAACCGACATTCTTGACGTTGGTTGCCGCACTCTCGCCGTAGCGATGGGCAAGCACCATGTCACCATCGCCAGGCTGCTTCCCGTCTTGGTTCAAGCTTCTGATGGGATCCTTACCAAGATCGCGGACGCACGTCAGAAAGCTGCTGACGTCTACCTCATCCAATTACCCGAGCACTACCAACAACTTGCACGAGAACTGATCTGGCGGAAAGGAAAGATCTATGCCATTCGCCCTGTATTTCGGGCCTTAGGAGACGCTGCTGCCCTGGCATATGAGGCCATCGAACGCAGCCGCTACTCCCCCACCACCGCTGAAGTGGTCCGTAACAGCGGTGTCAGCCGCAACGCGTGCTCGGCCGCACTGGCCGAGATGGAAACGCTCGGCATGATTCAGCGCCACGGTGGAACCTGGAGAACCACCTCAGTGAACCTTCGTATGCTCGCCGCCAGGCTCGGAGTGCTTGACGACTACCTCGACCACATCCGTCGGAACCGCCACGAACGCGCAATCTGGCACGCCTATCTAGACCGTTTTCTTACCCCCAAAGTCGAAGAGACGGACCTGTTGGATCTGCAACGAGACGAGTACTGGCTACCGCCCGATGATGCGGCAATTTGGCACGCAGCTTGAGGCGACGTTCAGGAAGGAGTCGGGGCTCCTTCCCGTCACTGTCTTTAGGTGAGTGAAAGATGATCTAGTCGAAGTCGTGAAGGGATCTTTTAGATGGTACCCCGCTGAGAAGTCTGCTTCGTGGACAGTGGGCAAAGGCTTCCTTCTTCGCGACTGCCGGAACCTTTGGGGGAACCAAAGAAGAATTTGGAAGGAATAAATCATGACGTATTTATTTGCGCGGTGCCTGTTGAATGCGCGTCATAGAGTACCTTGAAGCCAGGAGACCTCGCCGTAGTTTCTTGTCGAGTCGCGGTCCGGATGTGCCCCCAGGCGGGCAGCCATTGGATCCAGCACCCCCATCTTCGCGGCCCAAGGTCCTATAGGTGACACCGATTAAATACGTCATGACGTAAAGATAGACGGATAGATTAATAGCGAATGGCCTGCTTGAGTCTGGGTGCAGATGCTACTCCCGCGGAGACTTCACGCTGACGAACTTACCGATTCCCCACGGGGTGTCATGGGTACCTCCTTGTTCCCTCTACCCCGGGGGCAGGCTTTGGATCCCGGGCATCTCCCCCCCACCCCTCTCGATGTGGGTCTTATGGACGACACGCCGAGATAAATACGTCATGACGTAAAGATAGACAGATAGATTGATAGGCAGATATCCACCGTGGGCCAGTGCGGAGGCGTGCCAGCCCCGGCTCTAAATAAATCCGTCAAGACGTAATGATGGATTGATTGACGGATGGTTAGATGGATAGACGGACAGATTTATGTAGTCAATTGAGGGTGGCTTGTGAAAGTAACTGCGATAGGGAACCGAAAGGGCGGAGTCGGTAAGACTTCTGTGACGCTGGGTCTTGCCACTGGCCTGAAGTTGATCGGTAAAAAAGTGCTGGTGATTGACCTGGACCCTCAGGCCAATGTCACCGAAGCACTTGAGGGCTCTGGTGAGTTCGACGTTTTCGACGTGCTGTATGGGGGAGAGGCCGGCACCTTGGGTCAGGCGATCACCGAAACTTCGTGGCCCGGCATTGATCTCATCCCGAGCTCAGAGTCGCTTGCGCGGCTGGAGTCGGAAAGTCTCATGACACCAGAGTTGCGCTTGAAGACCGCCGCCTGGGGGGCCGAGGAACTGATGGCATACGATCACATCCTTCTGGATCTTCCGCCAGCGTTGGGCCGTCTTACGCTCAACGGTCTCATTTGGGCTGATCGAGTTCTTGCGATTACGGAGCCTGCGGCCTTCTCGGTGAAAGGAGTCACCGAATTCTTGGAGACAGTGAAGAAGGTGCAGTCGTTACCGCACCTGAACCCGGCACTTGAATTCATGGGAATTATCATCAACAAGACCAGTTCGCCTCTGACAGGAGAGCACGCCTTCCAAATCGGCGAACTAGAGGCTGCATACGGCCAGGATGTAAGAAGTCCTCACCTTCCGCTCAGGACGGCCATGCAGGACTCTGTCAGTTCGAGAGCGCCTCTTACAAAGCTAAACAGCAGGGGAGCTGTAATCATGACTGAAAAGTTCGTTGAGCATGCTCGTTTTATCGATGGAGTCAACTGATGCCAGTAGAGAGAAAATCAGCAATCCGTAAGGCACCGGCTGCAGATGTAGTCGATGTCCTGACTTCCCGAAGCGATAGTGGACAAGCTCCATCGACGGAACCCTCGCTTGCCCAGGCGTTGGAACCCTCAGAGGATGCTCTTCAAGCAACCTCAAGGAGGCGTCCCGGTCCGGGCCGTCCTCGGAGCAAGCGTCGGATGGAACCCTTCTCTTCAAAAATTGAAATCGCCCTTAGAGACGAGATGGATGACTACCTTGCTAAGCACGAACTTTCGATCATCGACTTTCTGGATGAAGCGGTGAGGGATCGCCTCAAAAAATAATTACGTCTTGACGTATTTATTGATATCTACGCATCGTGTTTCCAGAGAGCAGTCAATAGCGACCGTTTGTGCGCCGGGTGTTTGGGTGCGATGGCGGATCGGTCCACAGGATCGCAATCACTCAGCTGCTTGGAGGCGGATTCGGAGTAGGTCAATAAGGGCCCCTTGTGGACTGACGCAGCAACACCGGAGTACAGCAGCTTTAGAGCCCCCCATCTGTCAGAGCCGCAGCGGAGGACTGCTCTTTTAGCGCGAGGAAATCGTCTTGTAGTCTTTCTGGTTTCCCGCCATCTATTTGCAAGCCCCAGAACGATGCATCTTTGTAGATAACATTTACGCGCGCAGCCCCAATAACAGTGACCCGATCTCCCTGATCTTCATCGCCCCAATATTGGTCGCATGCGGCGTCACTACCGTCGTTGAGGTGAACACGCACCGACCGGAGGCATTTAAGGTCTCTGATCCCAAGAGGTCGTCGTTTCAACAGCACATTGATCACTTCAATGTCACCTGGGGGGAGCTCAATTACGTTCATAACTGCGGGTCCCCCATGATCGTGAACTGCCATCGCTTAAGGCTTCTGGTGAGGACATTACCCGCCCGTGAATACTCGCACGCCATTCACAAGTGCGATTACTGCCGTGGCTGCGTAAGCTCCTGCCCCAAGGAAGTAGCCGATGGCCTTCAACCGTGGACTACCTTTCAGCTCGCCGAAGCCACGCATCACTAACCCACCCGCGCCGATAGCAACGACAAGCGCAATGCCAATGCCTATCCCGGCTACGGCCGGGAGAGCGGTCGCCACGATGTACCCCAGGCTGCTAGCGAGACCAATTGTTAGAAATGGGACAAAGATGACCACCATGGGGTCTTCCCGCCAAGATAATGGGGACAACCCGGCCGCAGCCCGTTCTGCCCTCATCTGGTCGAGTATTTTCGCTGCCCGTGCACGACGCTGACTCCGGGCACTCAACTTTGTACTGCTCATGATTCCCCCAATTTAGTTCTTCAAGGCTACATTGCCTCAAGTCAAGAAAGAGAGCCATCTCGCCCCGCAAAACGACCGTTTCTACGGCTGAGATGCGGGCTGTGTGAACCGTCCCGGGAATCATGCCGCCTGTTTGTTGGCGGCGTCGTCGGGTAACGAACCGATTAGTTGATCGTAGTATGTCTGTTCATATTCCTCGGGTGTCTGATGATCCAGGGCGGAATGCAGGCGTTCGTTGTTGTACCAGTGGACCCACTCGAAGACGATCTGCATCACGTCGGCTTCGGTCTTCAAGGCCCCGGCGCGGAACGGTGAATCCTTCGCAATGGCCTCGTTCTTGAACAGCCCCATCACGGTCTCGGCGGCGGCATTGTCATACGCATCGCCCACGCTGCCAATGGACGGCTCCAGGCCCTCCAAGGCCAGGGTGTCGGTGTAACGGATCGAGGTGTACTGGCTTCCCGCGTCGCTGTGGTGAATCAGTCCCGCCGGTGCCGGGCGGCCGGTGTGTTCACGGCGCCACAGGGCCATCCGAAGGCAGTGTTCGACGAACGCGGTGTCCTTGACGGTTGAAGTCTCCCAGCCGACGATCGCCCGGGAGTACAGGTCGATGACCAAGGCGACGTAGACGAATCCGGAGTAGACCGGGACGTAGGTGAAATCGGTGACCCATACCTGGTTGGGCGCCGGGGCGGTGAAGTCCCGGTTCAGCAGGTCACCGGCGCGGCGGCCGTCCTTGCCCGGGATGGTGGTGCGGGTCTTGCGGCCCCGGACCAGGCCGTTCATGCCCTCTTGACGCATAAGCCGGTCCACGGTGTGTTTAGAGGCTTCCGGGAAGCCGTTCCGCCGCAGCCACTGCGTCATTTTCCGCCGCCCGTAGAGGATTTCCGGCCGGGGGCGTCCCTTCGCATCGGGGACCTTCAAACCGCGGAGTGCGTCGGTGATGCGGGCGTCTTCGATGGTGCGCAGGGCCGGCAGGCGTGTCTTCCACGCCCGGTAGGTTCGTGCGGCGACCCGCACGCCCTGCTCCCGCAGGACGGCACAGATCGACTCGACCGCATAACCAACAGCGCGCATTTCGTCGATGAATCGACAGATCAGCGGCGGCGAGGGTCGAGCTCCCTCGCGAAGAAAATCGAGGCCTGTTTGAGGATCTCGTTGGACTCCTTCAAGTCCCGCACCTCTGCCCGGAGCCGTTTGATTTCCTCCAGCTCCTCACTGCTGGGTCCGGTCTTCTCACCGGCATCGACCTGGGCTTGGACAACCCAGCGGCGCAGCGATTCAGGGCCGACTCCGAGCTTTGGCGCCAGTGCCTTGCACGCGGCATAGACAGAGGGGTATTCGGACAATCGATCCAATGTCATGCGCACGGCACGGTCACGGACTTCGCGCGGGAACTGCTTGGGCATAATCACTATCTTTCTCACAGAAGATAGCGGCATCAAACCCGGGACGGTTCAGTGGGACGGCATTCAAGGGTGAGTGACCGATAAACCGCCCATTGCGCCCGAAACTGGACGGTCAGCAGCGGCCGTTTTTGATGCGACGTAACGGCAAGGCCCTTAACGCCTGGAGGTCACGTGCAGAGGATTGTGTACCGCCCTTCAACTTCTTGTGCACATAGCAAAAACGACCGTTTCTGACCGCTGCGCGGCAAGCCTCCCAATGTCATTTTCAGAAGTCGTCTGCACACGGGCCCGCGGAAATTCCGGGGTAGTGCAGACGAGTGTAGACAGGAAAATGTCAGAAGTCCCCTGCGCGATACTGCACCCCGCTCCATAGTCGCCTGCACGAACCGTCATTTCCCGGAAGTCGCCTGCCGTTGGAGCTCGCGGTACACGGTCGTCCGGGACACGCCAAACAGCTCCGCCAGCTCCGCCTGCGTATGCTCCCCGGCGCCGTGCAGCGTCAGAAGGTGCTTCCGCTGTGTCTTAGATAATTTCGGCTGCTTGCCTTTCAGCCGCCCCTTCGCCTTTGCGACCGCCATGCCTTCGCGGGTACGCATCCGAATCAGGTCCGCCTCAAACTCGGCCACCATTCCCAGGACGTTGAACAGCAGACGGCCTACAGGGTCAGTGGGATCGTGGGTGCTGCCACCGAGGCTTAGCACTACTCCTTTGGCTCTCAGCTCATCGGCTATGTCTTTGGCGTCAGAAAGTGAACGTGCCAGCCGGTCAAGCTTGGTCACCACGAGCGTGTCGCCGGCACGGCATGCCGCCATCGCTTCACGGAGCCCGGGGCGCAGACGGTTAGCCCCTGTGAGCCGGAAGCGTCCCGGCTTGTACCGTCCCACTTCTAAGGAAATGGGACACCTCCCGGAGCTCTCGATTGAGATTGTTCTGGGATTCGTTTTCGAGAACCACTCGCGGAACATGAACTCCCCTGCGGGTCTGTCAGCAAGACCCTGCGTTAGACGGGCGCGCTTAGTTCAGCAGCTGATCCTCGAGTGCTACTGCTACGGCTTCGAATTCGGCGAGGGCGGCAGCCAGGTCCTCGACGATCTCGCGTGCGATGATGTCGGGCGAGGGGAGATTGTCGAAGTCTTCAAGTGACTCGTCCTTAAGCCAGGATATGTCCAGGTTGGCCTTGTCACGGGCGATGATCTCGTCGTACGTGAATGACTTCCAACGTTCGGACTCGATGCGCGCAGCGCGGTTGTCAGGCAGGTAAGCCGCGACAAACTCGTCGAGGTCGGCGCGACTCAGCGGGTTCTGCTTCAGCGTGAAGTGCTTATTCGTCCGCAGGTCATAGACCCACAAGCGTTCAGTCCACGACCGATCGGGACGGGCAACCTTCTTGTCGAAGAAGAGAACGTTGGCCTTCACACCCTGAGCGTAAAAAACCCCGGTCGGAAGCCGCAGCATCGTGTGCAGATCAAAGTCGACGAGCAGCTTGCGCCGGATTATCTCGCCAGCACCGCCCTCGAAGAGCACGTTGTCAGGCAGAACGACTGCTGCACGACCGTTCGTGTCGAGGATTGTGGCGATGTGCTGGACGAAATTAAGTTGCTTGTTGCTCGTCGTGGCAACAAAGTCTTGCCTCTCTATCTCCCGGTCTTCCCTGGCCTCACGGCCGTCTGCGCCGACCATCGTAAGTGACGACCTACGCCCAAAGGGCGGGTTCGACAGTACGACTGACCAACGCTTTCCGGGATCTGCGATGAGAGAATCGCGTACCTCGATGAGCGAGTCCCCGTTGGAGGTACCCATCCCGTGCAACAGCAAGTTCATCGCCGCGAGCCGCGCCGTGCCGTCTACGAGCTCGTGACCCGTGGCAAATGAATCGCGTAGATGATCGCGCTGGGTCGGTGTCATCGTTTCTGCACGACGCGCGGCGTGCTCGTGGGCGACGAGGAGGAAGCCACCTGTACCACACGCGGGGTCGACGACGGTGTCGGCGACGGTGGGTTGGACGACGTCGACGATGGCTTGGATCAGGGGACGCGGTGTGAAGTACTGCCCAGCGCCGGAGCCCTTGTCCGATGCTCCCTTCGACAGCAGCTCCTCATATGCGTCCCCCTTGATGTCGGTGCCGGCCTGCGACCAATGTTCTTTGTCGATCAGGTCGACGATCAGGCGGCGAAGCTTAGCCGGGTCTTGGATGCGGTTCTGCGCCTTGCGGAAGATCGTGCCGATGACTCCCGGCTCACTAGCTAGGCCCACAAGCATCTTGGTGTAGGTGAGCTCGAGCTGGTCTCCCTGAGCGTCGAGCAGCCGCTGCCAGGAGTATGTGTCAGGTACGACTTGCACAGGGGCGAGCGTCCGGGTCGCACGCTCGTGCGCCATTTTGAGGAACAGCAGGTAGGTTAGCTGCTCGGTGTACTCAATGACCCCTACGCCGTCATCCCGCAGCACGTCGCAGTAAGACCAGAGTTTGTCGACTAGTCGTCTGGCGTCATTCATTGCACAATTCCCCGATTTAATGTAGTGAGTTGGTCCAAAGGCACTGGTTGGTAGTCATTGTCGGGAGCGTTTGGAATTGGAATGCTCATGCGGTTGCCATCGCCTCCGAGGGACCGGCTGGGATCGCAGCTAGCTCCTCGCTGATTTCTTGATCGATTCGACGACCGGTGAGTTTCCCTCTGAAGGCAGCTGCGAGCACCGCCTGACGCAGCCCCATTCCACGTGCCCTTGCCTCTGCTGTGGCCCTTGCCAAACGGGCCATATGTTGCTGGGTGTCTGCCACTTCATCGACTATGGACAACTGGGTGGAAATCGGCGGTATTGGGACTGTGATTCGCCTGAGCTTTTCCTGGGGCAAATGCTTGATCGTCGTGCCAGTGAACAGACTATTCCAGCGGTTTGACTGTATGCCTTCTTGGAGCATCAGTGCGAGGAACCTCGGCTCCAGAGCATTCTTGTTTCGCACGCGGATGCGATGGAGCGCCTTCTGGTACGCAATGTCTGACTTTTCAAGCTGCCAGACCGCGCAGCGTCCCGGCTCGCCACCCTCGCAGGCCAGGATATCCCCGGGGCGCAACTCAAACTTCCTACGTTCCACGTCTGTCAGTGGGACTTCTTTCAGGTGATCGAGTTCGAACGAGCCCCAACGTACGTTGATGTTGGCTAGGTATCGGGTCGGCGTGCCGCCGAGTCTCTTGGCGTCCAGCATCTTACCGAGCGCAGTGTCTGCCAGATCTCCAATGGCTCCCAAAGGGACACCCCGCTCGTGCATAGAGTGGAGGTGCTGGGCAAGAACTGAGGGAACGAGCCTGTCAAGACGTGTCAACGAAGCCCTGAGCGCGCGGTCGGCCGCGTCTAGGCGGGAAAGGTGGTCTTCGAGGACCTCTACAATCCGCAGCTGCTCATTGAGCTTCGGCCACGTAATCTGGACAGACTCAAGATCTTGGCGACGGAGGCTAGGCGTAGCCGTTGAGCTATCCAGCCGCCGAAGGTCAAGAGCGACCAGCTGGTACTGGAGGAATTTAGGGTCGATCTCGGGAGTCATAGTTATGTAGTAAGTGGTATCTGTGGGCCATGCGCCGCCCATGACGAGATGCGTCTGGCCAACATTGCCCTTTCGACCGATCACGATGCAAGGATCGGAGACTAGAGCTGTTGTTGTCCTGGCCATTTCTCCTGCAGATCCGAAAACAGGCACGTGACCGTCTGCTGAACGGGTCTCCTTCGGCGAAGCCTTTCCATAACGGATTTTGAACATCGATCCGAATGACGCCACCCTCCAGACGCTACCGCTGCCGCTCACGCAGTGAGCTCATCATTCATTTGATTGAGGAGGTCACCAGCACGGTCGCCGAGGTCCCGGAGGGCACCGTCTACGCCTCCGCGATCGGTGAATGGTGCTTCATCGAGATCCTCGGCGGTGATGCCTGCGGAAGCTGCGATTACTTCGACCATGCGGTCCAGCCACCACCTTTCATTTGGCGAAAAATCGGTTCCATGTTGTTTCTGCTGAGCGAGCCATCCAGCGTAGCGTTCACGGACGCGGTCGGCGTACGGTATCAGCTCCTCGTCAACGCCGACCGTATAGCGTAGCAGTGATACCAAGTCGGTGAGGGTGTGCCGGTCGCTGTGCCGCACGCGATCAGCGTCTAGCGCCTCGTAGGCATTCCAAATAAGGTCGGGGGTCCAGTTGTGCGGAGGTCGGCTGATCCGGTCAGCGAGCTCTTGGATGTCGCTGAAGGCGAGGCGCCGTTCTCGGGCTTCACCCAGCAGTTGGATCGCTGTAATCTCGTCGCGGTGCTCGTCGAGGTAGGCTCGCCAGGAGTCGACAATCGAGCGGGCGCGGCTTGTGTCGATAACGCCGCCGGCTTCGACAAGCGTGTCGGCATTCACCTCGTCGATAACGCGGTCGTGCGTAGCGCGCAGTTCGAGGATGCGGTTGCGGAGTTCGGGGTTCGCGGCGAGCGGTTTGATCGCATCATCCAGAATTCTCTGTATTGCTTCGGCTTGGTCGGCTGCGCCCTCTGTTGCCATCGCTTGGGTGTCCGGGTCTACGGCGTCGACCAGCCTTCGCACGATATCTTGCAGCGGCGTGCCGGCCACGGCATCGAGCTCGTCGCGCTCGGCTGGGGTGAGGTCGAGCTCAAGCTTGGCGAGCCGCGAGGCGAGCGTGGCGGTTTCGTTCTCGGTGAGGGAGAGCGCGGCCGCCTTGTCGAGCAATTTCTTGAGGGAGATGCCTTTTTCCCGGTTTAGCGGCGGGTCGACGAAGTCGTGCTCGGTCACTCCAACGGCGTCGACGATGACGAAGCGGGTCTTGGTCGATGCGTCAGGTGTGACGGATTGGAAGTCTGCGGGTGCGATGGTGCGGGCACCGCGGCCCTTCATCTGCTCGAAGTACTGCGCCGATCGGACGTCGCGCATGAAGAACACGCACTCCAGGGGTTTGACGTCGGTACCAGTAGCGATCATGTCGACGGTAACCGCTATGCGGAGACTGGGCGAGGTGCGGAAGGCCTGCAGTTGCCCCTTGGGGTCGCGGGCGTTATAGGTGATCTTTGCGGCGAAGTCGTTGCCCTTGCCGAAGACCTCACGCACCGTGGTGACAATTTCCTCTGCGTGCGCGTCATCCTTGGCAAAGATCAGCGTCTTGGGCACAGTCGAGCGGCCCGGGAAGATCTCGGTGAATAGCCGATCGCGGAAGGTTTCCAGCACCAGCCGGATCTGGCTCTTTGCGGTGACAGCCCGGTCGAGCTGCTTGTGCGTGTACTCGTAGTCCTCTTCGATCGCCTCAAGGCGCTCCTTGCGGGTGCGCCGGTCGATCTTTGGGACAATCGTCCCGGCTTCGATACGGCCGCCGTGCTCGGAGATCTCGGTGCGGATCCGATAGAGGTCGAAGTCGACGTTGACGCGGTCCGCGACCGACTGCGGGTAGGTGTATTCCGACACGAGGTTCTGTCGGAAGAATGCGAAGGTCTGTTTGCCGGGAGTGGCGGTCAGGCCAACGACATGGGCGTCGAAGTACTCGAGCACGCCTCGCCAGACGCCGTAGATCGAGCGGTGTGCCTCGTCAACGATCACCAGGTCGAATGTCTCGGGTGCTAGCTGCGAGTTGTAGGCCACGGTGACCGGGGCGTCGGGCACGAAGTCGTCCAAACCCGGGTCGTCACCGGGCGTTACCTCCTTGCCCTGAAGGGCACTGTAAACGCGCTGGATGGTGGAGATCACTACGTTGGTGCTTCCGAGCATGCCTGCACTGGTGAGCTTGTCGACGTTGTAAATTTCGGTGAACCGTCGCCCGTCGCCGGGAGTCTGGTAGTTCTGAAACTCCGCAAGTGTCTGGTCCGCGAGGTTGTTGCGATCGACCAGGAACAGGATCCGCTGGAACCCGCCAAACTTCAGCAGACGGTAGGAGCTGGTGACTGCGGTGTAGGTCTTGCCGGCGCCGGTCGCCATTTGCACGAGGGAGCGGTCGTGGTGTTGTGCAGAGAGCGACTGCTCGATTCCTTTGATGGCGGTGATCTGCGCTGGTCGCAGTGCAACTGTGTCCAGGGCAGGGAGTTGCTGGACCTTTGCCCGCCACGTCGGCGCGTACGGGTCAGCCTCTGCGTCGCGCAGTATCCGGGCCAGTGTCTCTGGTTTGGGGAAGTTGAACATTCTGCGTGCGCGGGGATCGGGGTCGTAGCCGTTGGTGAAGTGGGTTTCGGTGCCGCTTGCTTCGAAAGTGAAGGGCAATCGGCCGGCGTGGGTCAGGGCTTTGAGCCGTACGTGGGGTGGCAGTCCGTCGGCGTACATGGCGGATTGCCACTCAACGCCGCTCAGTGTTGTTCCCTCTGGTTTTGCCTCGATTACGCCGACAGCGCGCTGATCAACATACAGCAAATAGTCCACGCGGCCATGACCGGATTTCATGACGACTTCACGGCAGACGACGCCTTGAGAGGCGAACAGGTTCAGCTGCCTCTTATCCTGCACCGACCAGCCCGCATTGTTGAGTTGTCGGTCGATGAGCACGCGCGCACGTGCCTCCGCTGCTAGCCGCTCCGCATCCCCCTGCTGCATATTCATGATGCTATGCAGATTACCGCGGGAGCGCGTAGCGGTGCCCGAGGTGGAGTTGGAGTCTGGTTTGGTCAAGAGCGTGTCCTTCGAGGGTGTGGTGTTCCTGGTGTTCCTAGGAACATGCCTGGCATGCCTCTGGGTTTCCTTGGAGCAGCCTAATCTTCGCGGTGGTCGGCATCACGTGATTCGGACGGTTCCAGCGGCAATTGCTTCGACAAGATTCTGGCGGGTATTGGTGGCGGCGTTGAGGACGGCGTGGGCCGCCGCGTGGAGGTGGCGTATTTCCGCGAGCCGTCCCAGAACCTTGTCCTGTTCCTCCAGCGTCAGCAGTGGAATCTTGATGTCCTGAAGACGGATACGTTGGATCCCGCTACCTGTTGCCTGCGCTTGGTTGCTGGATGTCGCCAGGAACTCGGCGACGAACTGCGGTCGGATCACGGAATCGCTTGTCAGTCGGAGGAGTTGGAAACTCGAACTAAGTAGCGCGCGCCCGCCTTCAGAGTCCATGCGTGCTGCTAGTCCGCCCATGTTTTGGACGAGAATATCGCCGGGCCGGGTGATGACATGAGCACCTTCGAGGATGCTCAGGTTAATGCGCCTTGATTCCTCTTCGCCGCGAATCCATCGACCAGTAACTACTGGCGTGCCCTCGCTGCTGTAGTCAGTCTCGCGGACGCGCTCGTTGGCCTTGAGGACCATCACACTTCCAGCCTTCAGGAGGTCGGAAACCGAGATCAGCTTCGGAGCCTGTGCAGCAGCAACAAAGGAGGACGCACTGAGTCTTTCCAGCGGTTTCGTCTGCATCACTGCTCGATGGAGCTCCTCAACGTTGGCGCGTACTTCTTCCACAGCCGGCGCCGTCTCCGTGGAAGAAAGCCACCGCTGCGGCGTAAGGTTCGCGTCGTCTGCGAGAATCTCGGCGATGGTGAAAGCTCCGGCCGGCAGCTTAGTCGGCACCAAGCGACTGTCGCGCCAACCTTGGAGTGCATCGGCAACGGCATCGGCATTTACGTCTTTGCTGTGACGCAGGTCAATTAGCAATACCCGCTCCGGGTCGGTCGTTTCATTAGGGCGCGCCAGGACCCATAGGTTCAGGGGGATTTGCGTCTGAGTGGCGAGTCCGCCGGGCAGCGCGACGACTGCCTCGACGGTCCTGTGCTGCAGCATGGCAGCTCGGATCCGGCCGGCTGGCCCGCCCTGGAAGGCGCTGCCCGCCGGCTGTAGGACGAAAGCGCGCCCCTGGGTGCCGAGGTACCACAGCGCAAGCTGAAGCCATGCAGTATCCATGCTCGACTTTGGTGGGGTTCCATAGGGCAGACGCGGATCCAAGTAAAGACGTTCGTGTTGATGGTAGGAGGCATTGTAGGGGGGATCCATGACCACGACCTGCGCGAGTCCTGGTTCGAAAAGGTCGTTTTGGAAGACGTCTCCAGGTCGCACTCTCACGTTCTCGCGGGCAGTGACCAAGGCTCGCTGGTTCGCCTGCACGCAGGCTGCGACGCTGATGTCTTGGCCAGTCAGCGCGGTACGGCTCTTGCCCTGGCTGCCGACGGCTAGCAGCATGCGTCCGGAGCCGGCTACTGGATCGTGCACCGGGCCAGGAATGGTTTTTCCCACCTTTGCTACTAGGTTCACGAGGGCAGGGCTGGTGGCGTGCTCGTCGTAGCCGCGGCGGGCAGAATAGGTCAAGTGGTCTTGGAAGGAGATGAAGGCTTCCCCTATACGGGTGGCCTCGAAGCTACTGAGGGCGTCTAAGAACCGGGTGAGTAGCCCCGAGCGCCTCTCCATCTCTTGGAACAGCCCATTGCTCATTCCGCTACCGGCGACTGCCTCAAAGAGAGGTTGGCGCTTCGGGTGGGAAGCCTCATAAAAATGCATCCCGTGCTGGATCCGGCCGATGAGGTCGCCTTCGGATCCAGCTTCACGCAGGTTCGGCCACCAAGTTTCCACGGGCAGTGTGTCTTCGAAACCAGGGGAGTCGGGGTCCGAGACGTACCGCCAGATGATGAGGGCGCTGGCAAGCCCGCCCAGTTCTTCAGGAGGCGCAATACCGCGCCAGAGGTCCATGGCGCTCGAAATTGTGCGGTCGAACGACAGGTCCTTAATCTCTTTGCCGTTGGCATTTAGCCAGGCACGGATTTCCGCTGCGTCAAAGCGTGGACTTGCCGCACTGCCGGCGACGGGTTTGGGGAAGTCCTCATGGCGTTGGCGCCAGTTACTGACAGTGGAGCGACCTACGCTTGCTAGTTGAGCAACGTCGCTGGCGGAGAGTGTGAGGGTGCTCTTGGGGGCGCTCATGCAGCCTTCTTGTTTGTGCGGAACAGATTGATGACGTTGGTGGGGGCGGGTGATTTGAGCAGCATGAGGTCAGGGCCTGCGACCAGCCGCATCCTATTTGAGAACCCCGCGTCGGGCCGGATAACGATGACCTGTACGCCCTCGGCTTTGAGGGCAGCAACTGCATACGCGAAGGCGTGGTCTCCCGACGCCAACACAATGCGGTCATAGTGGTCAGCAATCCAGGAGACGTCGCTTATGGCATCGAGTAGCGCCATGTCGGCGCCATCTTTTCCGCTGCGAGCGAGTCGCTGCACTGTGCCGGACCAGCCGAAGTAGGCGGCTGCGGCGTTGAAATGGCTGGCGCCAATCACCGTGTGGTCGCCACTTCGCGGTTCAACGGTCATATGGATGCGGGTGCGTATCTTCGCAACATCTACTGCACTGAGTTCACAGCTGCCCGCCATGTTTTCTACATCAATGACATACAGGGTTCGACCGCGCTGGCAATTCATTCTGGACGGCCTCTGTGGGCTGTGCTTTCTAGTCATTTTGTACCTTTCGCTGTAAGAAGGCCCCCTTCGGTGGGCTATCTGATGATGTAAACAGCTTAAGGCGAATTCACGGACTAGTCAACTGCAATGTGAGTTCACAAATATATTTTCGCTTGGTACCTGTCAAGCGCACCTGGCTTCGGGCAGTTAGAGGCAGGACGGGACCCTTGGAGCCATGTCCTCAACGCCAGCAGGTTGCCGATGCCTCGGAGTAGGAAAGGGGGGCGGATCACCGACCCCCTAGGGGCCCGTCCAGTTCGATAGCTCGCTTGGTGCCGCGTCCTGGCACATGCCAACGCTGGACTGTGAGACCCGCTGCGGCGTCTGCCATACGCAGACCCCGCAGCGGTTTTGCCCCTGCTACAGCGCGTTCGTCAGGGCGGATAGGCCTCCTGCCAGAAGCGCGGCGATGGTAGCCGTGAGGGTGCAGACGAGCAGCCCCACGGGCGTGGTGATGTTCAAGCCGAAGCGGTGAACAAGGGGCACGATGAGCCACCAAAGTCCCAGCGCAGCGATGATCAGAATTACGGGCAGCACCATGGCGTTTCCGCCTTTCTACTGGGTACGACGCCCAGTGGTTGACTAGAAACTCCGGCGGTCGGAGGATCTAGCTCCCATGTGTGCGGCCGGTTTCGCTTACGTGCAGACAGGCTCGAACTGCGGTTGCAGCGGTTACCGAACCGGCAGCTGCACACGCTCCGTCGACAGATCCGGTCGGCGCCGCAGGTACCGGAATGCATGACGGAAGGCGTTGCCCGTCCAGGCGACGTCAGCGGAAATTTCTACCAGCAAGGGCTCTATCAATGACAGGGTTACGGATTTTGTCCTTGCTGAATCTGTTCAGGTGGTTTCCGTGATTGTCTCCGGCCATGGGTGTGGGCCTTGTGGCGGCCCCAGGTATGGGCCTAGGTCCCGAGCAGCTTTCAGCGGCAACACCATGGAGCGGCAAACAATCCTTAGCTGGCGGTTCCACGGGCAGACCGGCCACGACGTACTGTGGCCGGTCCATCGGACCGATAACGGCCGCGCACACCACGTCCAGGGATTGGCGGCGCTTCAGCTTAGTCGCCCCTAACGGTACTAACCGCGCCGAGGGCAGGAGTGCAGGGGGCCTCGCCGGCCGCAGGCGACGCTTGCCCCGGGGCCTATATCGGCGAGCCAACGATTGCCCTTACCGATAACGGTGCAAAATGACTATAAGAGGGGGAAATAATGGCTTTCGACGTGCGCATGGCGGCTGTCCTGACCGGGACGACTGTCTCCCAGCTGAGGCGCTGGAGGCGAGAGGGTGTCTTTGAACCTGAGCTGCCAACAGCAGAAGGCGGAGTGCTTCAATATTCCTACCGAGACCTGATGGCCTTACGCGCCATAGCCTTTCTTCGGGCCAAGCTTTCCCTGCAGCGCATCCGTCTTGCTTTCTCCGTCCTGCGGAGACTCTCCTACGACGAGCACCTTTCTGCCTACACCTTCGGTGCCGATGCTCGTAGTGTGATTCTCAAAGATGACGCTGGAAATCTGATCGAACTCGTTGGACAGCCAGGGCAGCTGCGGCTGTTCACATTCCAAGAGATTTTTTCATCGTTCAAGAACATGCACGGGGACGTGGTCGTTCCTTTCCAGCACCCTATGCCTTACCTCGAGGTTAACGTCAGCCGGATGGGCGGCTGGCCTACCATTCGCGAAACTCGAATCGCCTTCGACGCAGTGGCAAGCATTGTGGATGGTGAAACCATCACCGTCGAAAACATTGCCCACTTCTATCCCACCGTTTCACCAGACGCCGCCCGCGATGCCATCATGTTCGACCATATGGTGCGTGATGCGGGATGAAGTTTTTCATGGACGAGAACTTTGTGGTTCAGGTCAGCCAGCATCTACGGACGATGTTCCCCTGGCACGATTTCGTGACCACCCAGGACTTGGACCTAGAAGGCGAAAAGGACTTGCGTCTCTTTCCTAGACTCCGGGAACTGGGAATGAACGCAATCATCACGCATGACCTACGGCACCTTCAAGAGGCGGACGAGACACGCAGCCTCTTTGATAACGAGCTCCACTGGATAGGCATGAAGCAGACTCCCCAGGGGGTCAGGGGAGTCACGGCGATCGCACTCCAGAGTGCTGCCATCATTGCGGCACTTCCCTTGATTGTGCAGGAGTGGAAAGACGAGCCCACGGCTTACAAGATCAACGCCCTGCAACGCCAACCCCACGAGCGCTTCACGGCAAAACCCTTGTCGCAATACATGCAGAGCCACAGCTACAGGGCATCCGTACCCGCATCAGTGTCCTGATGCTGGGCTGCCTGTTGGTCGCCCGGCTGCGAGCTTGTCGAACCGGTAGCACCAATATGCGTTAGCCCTATGGTCTTGCCACATTTGAATTGCGCTCGAAGACAGCGACTTATGCTAAGCCAGCAATAATTGTCTGATGGGGTATTCAGAGATTGTTTCTACGGCAGCGTTCTTACTGGCACTTCTCGTGGCTTGGCGGACCTGGCGTTGGGACCGGGCCGTCGTCACCGTCAACGGAAGACAATGGTTGGGCGGATTGGGAACGGCAGAAACGGATAAAAGCTCGTTCAGTGTGGAAATTTCCAATACCGGAAACCATGCCACACTGGTTCTCTCTGCTTATTGGCAGATCGAGCGCAAGAATTCCCCTGTACAAATGATTCCGGCCTCTCACGGCGGAGGCGGCATCGCATCGCTATTTGATCCTCCGAACGCCTCAAAGGAACCCGTGTTTCCCTTCACCCTAGACCGGAACCAGCAGGAAGCCTGGGACTTCGAAGTAAGCCTCCATGTTCTGAGAAACCCTGAAGCCATCACTCGTATGCGGCCGGCTGCCGAATTCCTGTCGCGTAGGCGCCGCCGTGTCGTCTATGGAACTTGGCTGCAGCCCAAACGCTCTTAGAGCTGGACTTCCTGTCGCTCGAGGTGATCTTTGAGTTGTCCATGGTTGTGGTCAATTCGGGTTATCCACGGGCGGGATTTAGGAGCGCGTTGGGGTATAGCCCTTAGGAGTCGTAGCGTTTGGTAACCCATAAAGAGTTGCCCCCGGCTGTGGGCAACGGCCCGGTAGTCCGTTCCGGCGCCCGGGCGGGCTATGCCGCGGCCGCGCCCTCATCGGTGATGGCTTCGAGCAGCCACTGGTCCGACAATGGGTCGCGGCGCAGTTCGAACGTTTGAAGTGCCGAGGTCGAGGTCAGGCGGACCTGGACTTGCCAGTGTTCGATGTCGACGACGTTGCCGATGCCGACGGGGATGGTTTGGCGGGTTTCCCACCAGGCGTCTCTGGTATACCAGTGGGCGCTGTCGAGGGTGGGATCAACGGCCCAGATCCGGCCGTCGTAGCGGACGGCGAGGGGAGTGCCGGCGGGGGTGAAGCGGACATCGACGGGGATGCTGAGTGTGGGTGCTTCGGGGGTGATGGTCATCGCTGGTGGTGTTCTTTCTGGTTTTGCTGGGTCGGGTGGTTAGGCGGCTTTGACGAGGGGGAGTTCGTCCCAGTGGGTGGTGTATCTGGGCGAGAGCATGTCGCGTTTCATGGTCCAGTCCGGTCCGCCGCGGATCCCGCCGTAGCCGAGGCCGATGGAGCCGCGGCCGTAGCGGCGGGTGACGTCTTCGAGGAGGGGGCCGATGTGGCGTTCCTCGTGCCGGTTCTCGAACAGTTCGAGGGGTTTTTGGTTGCCGGTGGGGCGGAGGTCGGTGACCATGATCCCCGCCTTGGCATACCTGATGCCTTCGACGATCCGGGGGAGGAGGGCGTGGGCGGCTTTGGTGAGGATGACGGGGTCGGCGGTGGGCATTGGCAGCGGGATGCAGACGGAGGGGTAGGAGGTGTCGTTGGGGTTGAAGTGTGAGGTCCCTGCGAATGCGGTGAGGACTTTGGCCTGCAGCCCGTGTTTGGCCAGTCGGGCGGAGGCTTGCTGTCCGTAGACGCTCATGACCTGCCGGATCCCGGCCGTGGTGGTGATGGGTTTGGCGAATGAGCGGGAGAAGATGAGTTGGTCCCGGCCGATGCGTTCTTCTTCCATTGGGATGCAGGGGGTGCCCTGCAGTTCCAGGACGGTGCGCATCACGACGACGTTGAATTTGTCGCGGATCATGACCGGGTCGGCTTGGGTGGGGTCGGCGATGGTGAAGATGCCCATGACGTTGAGCCGGCGCGTGAGCCGGCCGGCGATGCCCCACACTTCCTCGACGGACAGCCGGTCGAGTAGGCCCTGGCGTACGTCCTGGGGGATGGAGTCCCAGTGGCAGACCCCGGCGAAGGTCTTGTTGTTCTTGGCCCACTTGTTGGCCAGCTTCGCGAGGGTCTTGGTCGGGCCGATTCCGACGCAGACGGGCACGCCGACGTTCCGCCGGACCGTGGCCTTGATCGACCGGCCCATCTCGGCGAGCTCTGTCGGGGTGCCTTTGACGCCGAGGAAGGCTTCGTCGATGCTGTACACCTCGAGCCAGGCCGAGTAGCGGCCGAGTAGTTCCATCACCCGGGCGCTGATGTCTCCGTAGAGCTCGTAGTTGCTTGAGAGCGCGACCAGGCCCCATTCCTTGGCGCGTGGGGCGAGCTTGAACCAGGGCTCGCCCATGGCGATGCCCAGGGCTTTGGCCTCGGGGGAGCGGGTGACGGCGCAGCCGTCGTTGTTCGAGAGTACGATCACCGGGCGCCGCTCAAGAGAGGGGTTGAACGCGCGCTCGGCGGAGGCGTAGAAGCAGTTGACGTCCACGTGCGCGATTTGCGGCATCCGCCGCATGACCGCCGGCTTAGACATCCCGGCCTCTAGACATAATGCAGGCACCTTACGGCGGTACCCCAGATCACGAGGTCGCTGAGGGCTGGCACCTCAATGTCGGGGTAGGCCGGGTTTTCGGCCTGCAGCACCACCCCTGTCGGCGTGATGCGCAGACGTTTGATGGTTAGTTCCCCGTCCAGGACGGCGACAACCACAGATCCGTCCTTGGGTTCCAGTGCCCGGTTGACGATCAGCTCGTCCCCATCACTGATGCCGGCACCCTCCATGGACTCCCCGGTCACCCGGACCACGTACGTGCTGGTGACGTCTTTAATAAGGTGCTCGTTCAGGTCGATCCGGCCGTCGAAGTAGTCCTGCGCCGGCGACGGGAACCCCGCAGCGACCGGCACTGGGGAGACCAGTACCGACAACAACGACACCCCCGCCTCTACCACGCGGGGACCGACAATCACGCTCACAACACACCTTTATTCGAACATACTTTCGAAATTTAGTGTACGCGCCCGCTCTGACATTCGGTTTTCCTGACCATGTTGCATTGGATGCGGGACCGCTGGAGGGTGATTGCATCATGTTCCCGCGGGCTTCTGTCTTCGCGCGGTCAGCGGTGCCGGTGGTGCAGTTCCGGGGGAAGACCGACCTCGGCGGGATCCAGCTCCGGCCTGGGGCGCCGGTAGCTAATGGGGTGTCGGAAGGATGTGCCGGACCAGGCGACGTCGGCGGTGACCTCGACTACGACCGGTTCGACCAGGGTCAGCCGCACGGGGCCTTTGTCCTTGCTGAATCTGTTCAGGGAGGACTCGCTGATCTCTTCGGGCCACGGGTGGCCGGGACCGGCAGGACGGAGGTGCCGGCCCAGTTCACGGCCGACCTTGGTGGAGAGGACGGTTGACCGGCCGACGATCTTCAGTTCGCCGCCAACGGGCAGGCCGGCGATGAGGGCCTGCGGCTGGGACACGGACCCGATCACGGCGGCGCACACGATGTCCCAGACGTCTTTGTGCTTGAGCTTCAGCCAGATCCTGGCGGCCTCGTAGGGCTGGTCGCCTTTGAAGACGAGACCTTCGATTCCTGTCGCGGGAAGATCCCGCAGCCAGGTTTTCGCCTGGCCCATGTTCCGGGTGATGGGGGAGAGGTTCAGCGGCGGTGCCCAGTCCCGGGCGAGTTCTTCGAGCAGCTGCCGGCGTCCGGTGAACGGCAGGGCCCGGGTGTCGTGCCCGGCGACGGCGAGCACGTCGAAGGCCACGAACGATGCGGGCAGCTCGTTGGTCAGGGCCGGCAGCGCGGCCTTGGAGGTGACCATGCGCTGCTGCAGCGCGTCGAAGTCCAGCCGGTCCCGGTTCCAGATGATGGCTTCGCCATCCAGGATTACGCCGGGTGGCACCTGGTCAGCGATGGCCGCAGCCAGGTCTGGCAGGACTTTTGTGAGTTCTTTGCCCTGTCTGGACCAGAGCGTCACCGTGCCGCCGTCATGAAAAGCCGTAGTGCGGAAACCGTCCCACTTGGGTTCCGCCCATAGGCCGCCGGGCAGTGCGTTGGGGCCGGGAAAGGATTTGACGAGTTTGGCCAGGGCAACCGCGACCGGCGGTTGCAGTGCCGGCGGCAGGAACTCGGCCATGGGCCCAGCCTAAAGGAGAAACCAGCACGAACGTCCGTGCCGGTACTTACGTGGCTGCAGGGCCTTCGGTAGCGGCGTCGTCCGCGTCAACGCGGCGGAGCAGGGCCGCCACGGCCCGCACAGCTGCCGGATCTTCCTGCCAGGGCTTCCCGCCCCGTGAACAGGCATGAAAACCGGTGACAGGTGACTCTTCCGCGGCCTCGGCGACTTCGACCCACGCCGCGTTCAGATCTGCCACCCGCGCAGCCGTCAACGGCTCCCGTTCCACCGGGGCAACGGCCGCTGCCAGGGCAGGGCGACCAGCGCCCGTTACGGGCTTGCGCCGAGGGGCGAACCAGCTCCACACACCCATCGGCCTTGCCTCCCTATCAACCACTCCAGTGACCGTCCAGGGCAAAGCAGGGGGCCGCGACCGGTGGGGAAGGGGCCCCTCTGCCCTGGGCTGTAAACATCCTGCTGCTTACACCTTCGAGCATGCCACACGGGTCATCACAGCGGTAACTGATGGTGCATGCTCGCAGGGCTCGCATCGAAAGGGGCGTCCGCTGGCGCGGCTGGCTGTTGGGTGTTGCCGGTCCGTCGCAGAGCTCCGGCCCGTCATCACCTGTTGTGTCTACGACGTCTTTTGCTGCTGTCCTTCGGATTCTAGGTACCCGATCCAACCCGTCTAGCCCCCTCCGGGGGCCTGCGAGCCGAAAATTCTTAGGCCAGGGACCGCCGCTGGCGCGACTGTCCCGCAAGATTTTTCGGCTCTTGCCCGATGGGTAGACGGGCCGGTTCGGGCACCGAGCAAGCAAGCTTGCCAGCAGGCAAAAAACAACGGGGGGAGAAGGGGAGCTGGCCGGTCACCACGAACCGCCCCACCCACCCACTTCTCGGACAAGAAGGAGCACCACCAAAATGAACGCCATCATCACCAAGACCGTGACCACCACCGACACAGGGGAGACCATCCACGATGTTCCCGTGCTGGTCGATTACCACATGAACGACGGGTACGACTGGATGGACGTCATCAGTGAACACGGCTGGTCCGTGATCCCCAGCTGGGGCTGTGACGGCTGGGACCTTGGCCAGTGGCCGTACGTCATGGTCGCCGGGATCCGCACCGCGGACGAGATCGGCAACCTGTTCGGCATGGCCACCTATTGCGAGGGCGACGTTCGCACGTACTGGTTCAGGACAAAAGCCAGGTTCTGGACCGCGATCAGCGAACAGGCGTTCTTCCACTGGAGGAACGGACAGGCCCAAGGCCCGGAAGACTTGCCCGAAGCCGCCGCCGAACTGCCCAGCCGCTACCGGATGCCCTGCAACCTCTCCGATGCAGCCTAACCCCATCACCAGCCGGTGCCCCGCCCCTGAACGGCGGGGCACCGCACCCCCACGACACATCATCTGAGAGGACAGACCCAATGAGCACCTGCACCGCCCTGATCATCCCCGCCGATCCGAACGAACCGGTCCGGGTCGAAACCATTGACGCCAGACTGGAGAACCTGCAAACCCTCGTGGCCGGGAACATCGAAGCCGTGAGCGGCGATGACTGGCACTTCTACCTGAACGAGGAAGGAAAAATCCTGAACCTCCCGCCGAACCGCCGGGCCGGGCTGCTGGTCCTTGAAAAAACCGGCATGCTCGCAGACGTGTACTGCGGGAACGTCGTAGTCCTGGGCGAGACCCACGACGGGGACGAAGGCAATGTTCCTGAGCACCTGATCAAACTCGCACGAAAGCTCTTCGGACTGGAACGCGAAGCGGCCTAACAGGGACGGGCACTCACCTGCTCGAATACTTCCCATGAGCAGGGGAGTGCCCCGATTTCCCTTTTCAGGTTCAGACGCGCGGGGCGGTCCGCCGCCAGTGCCTGGCTTGAGTGCCTGGTCGCCGGCGGCGGACCGCCATTCCGCCAATCCGGGGCCGCGGATCACCTGGTGCACGCGGCAAGCCGTGGCGGCCGCGGACTAAGCGGGACACCGGGCCGGGGAAGATGCATGCTCGCAGGGCTCGCATCGAAAGGGGCGTCCGCTGGCGCGGCCGGCTGTTGGGTGCTGCCGGTCCGTCGCAGAGCTCCGGCCCGTCATCACCTGTTGTGTCTACGACGTTTTTTGCTGCTGTCCTTCGGATTCTAGGTACCCGACCCAACCCGTCTAGCCCCCTCCGGGGGCCTGCGAGCCGAAAATTCTTAGGCCAGGGACCTTGCTTCGCTGCGGTCCCGCAAGATTTTTCGGCTCTTGCCCGATGGGTAGACGGGCCGGTTCGGGCACCGAGCAAGCGAGCTTGCCAGCAGGCAAAAAACAACGGGGGGAGAAGGGGAGCTGGCCGGTCACCTGAACCGCCCCACCCACCCACTTCTCGGACAAGAAGAAAGAATCAAAAACCATGACTGAAAAGCTCACCATTTCCGGTTCCGCCGACCTGATCGCTGCCGTCCCGCACCTGCTGGGCAAAGAGCCGAAAGAGTCCTTCGTGGTGCTGACGTCCCGCGCTGGCACCCTTGGCGCCAGCCTGCGCATGGACGCACCGGCAGGGGCTGACCCGGGCGATTACGCCCAGATGATGACCACCTATGCCGCCCACGACGAGAACGCAACGGGCAGCTTCGTCATCGTCTACACCGACGAAGACCCGGACCACGGCTACCCCTACGCCGCACACGTCGCAGCCCTCACGTCCGAACTGGCTACGGCGCGGATGCCCGTCCGTATGGTCCTGCTGGTCACGGGAACCCACTGGGCGACATACGGCACCGCCGAGAAGAACCCGCTGGATGAGATTCGGGACAGCAACGCCAACGTGACACTGACCTATTTCGGGTCCGCCCCGCACCTTGACGTGTACAACCCAGAATTGCTGGGCGTGTGGGCGGCTCCAGTGCAGGCGCCGGAAGGCACCGATGAGGACCTGGGATTCGCGTGCGGAATGTGGGACGCCGCGCTGGACGGGGCACCTATGCCGCCGGAGACGGAGACGGCCCGCCAGCTGGCTGCAGCATTCCAGCACCGCCACATTCGCGACTACCTGTTCCGGGACACCATCACCACGCACAACGGCGACTTCGGAGACACCCTGATGGGTAAATTCACCAGCCGCCCTGACTGGGACCGCGTGGACCGCGCGGAAGCCGAGGCATTCGAGCTAATGAAGGTTGTACCTGGCGGGCAGCGCGCCCCCATGCTGACCCTGATGGGCTGGCTTCAATGGCTCAAAGGCAGCGGATCCCAGGCGGACCGCTACCTGAAGCTCGCCGCCGAAGACGTACCTGATTTCCGCCTCGCCGTGCTGTTGCGGGAACTGATCAACCGCGGCTACATCGCGGACGTCGCCCGCAACCCCGAAACCGCGTACCAGCGCCGCCTCATCCAGTGACAAACGGGCCGGGCCGGATCACCACACGATCCGGCCCGGCCTCCTTCTCGTGGTGGCGGGGCGGCCTCCTCCGCTGCGCTCCCCCGGCCGCCGGTCACGCTGGCGCGGGCGCAGCCACACACCCAGTCAACGCGCAGAAACCACGGCTACAGTGAACACCAGACACTGCACCGACCAGGAAGCGCGAGCATGGGAACCGACTACATCCTCACCGAGGACGACAAGCCCGGCGAGAACGCCAGCCTCGCCGAAGACATCATCGAACTCAGCCTGCTCACCGCCGGCCAACCGGCCACGCCGGTGGATCTCGGCTGGGCCCAGGAACACCACAACTTCTAAACCTGCGCAGCGCTGACGCTGCACCCGTGACTTCCTTTGTCCGAGGAAAACCAAGGAGCCGGCGCCCGCAAGGGTGCCGGCTCCTTGGTGTTCAAGACCAGAAAGGGGCGTCCGCTGGCGCGGCTGGCTGTTGGGTGTTGCCAGTCCGTCGCAGAGCTCCGGCCCGTCATCACCTGTTGTGTCTACGACGTTTTTTGCTGCTGTCCTTCGGATTCTAGGTACCCGACCCAACCCGTCTAGCCCCCTCCGGGGGCCTGCGAGCCGAAAATTCTTAGGCCAGGGACCGCCGCTGGCGCGACTGTCCCGCAAGATTTTTCGGCTCTTGCCCGATGGGTAGACGGGCCGGTTCGGGCACCGAGCAAGCGAGCTTGCCAGCAGGCAAAAAACAACCGGGGGAGACGGGGAGCTGGCCGGTCACCACGCACCGCCCCCACCCACCCACTTCTCGGACAAGAAGGAGCACCACCAACAATGAACGCAACACCCACACTGGAAATGCTCGACCCGGCAACCCTGACCGTCGACGTCAACGTCCGGAAAGACGCCGCCCTGACCACGGATTTCGTGGCCAGCATCAAGGAACACGGCGTGATGGAACCGGTGATCGCCCACCGCAAGGACGACGGCACCGTGCACGTGCTGATGGGCCAGCGGCGCACCCGCGCCGCCGTCGAAGCCGAACGGCCCCTCATCCCGGTCATGATCATCGACAGCCCGGAAGAGGCCGAACGCATCGTCACGCAGGTAGTGGAGAACATCCAGCGCGCCGAACTCACCGAAGCCGACGAAGCCGACGCCTACCACCAGCTGTCCCTCATCGGGGTTTCGGCCGCCGCGATCGCCAAAAAGACCGGACGGACCAAGACCACCGTCGAATCCGCTCTCAAAGCCAAGTCCACCGACACCGGAGCCGCCGCCCTGGGCAAGGGCTACACCGTTGAGGAAGCGTTAATCCTCGCTGAGTTTGAGTCAGACGAGGACGCCACCGCCGAGCTCGAATCGGTCATCATGGACGAACCCGACATGCTCCTGCACGTCACCCAGCAGCTCCGTGACAAGCGCGACCGCGCCGCCGCACTGGCCGCTCTCACCGCCGAACTGCAAGCGGCCGGAACGATTGTTGTTGCCGAATGCGGGTACGGAGAGGACAGCCAAACACTTCGTGTTACTTCCCTGAAAAGGGCAGACGGGGAACCAGCCACCGACGAGGACGGAAACGCCGTCTACATCGAGACGGACTACCGGGGAGAACACTCCACCGTCGCCGTCGTCACCGGCTGGAAAGACCTGGGCTTCACGCTCCGCTACTACAGCGGCTACGGCACCTCCTCGGCCGCCAAAGGCCCCATGACCGAGGAACAGAAAGCCGAACGGAAGACCCTGATAGAGAACAACAAGCTCATGCAGTCCGCGACCACGGTACGCCGTGAATGGGTCAAAAACCTGCTGGCAAAGAAACAGCCGCCCAAGGGCTGGCAGTACTTCGCCGTCCACGCCATCACCCATCATCCCGAAACCGCCAGCGGCTACGACGGTGAGGTGGCGGCCGAGATGGCCGGCGCGAAGATTGAAGGGTCGAAGACGTGGGGATGGAACCCGCTCCGCACCCACGTGGCTAAGTCCACCGCACGTCCCGAGATATCGCTTATTGCGCTGGTCTGTGCCGGATACGAAAAGACCATCGCCAAGGACTCATGGCGGTCCCCGTCCCGAACCCACAGGGACTACCTGAACCAGCTGGTCCTCTGGGGCTACACCGCATCCGCGACTGAACAAATCATCATCGACAGCGGCCAACCGGCCGAGGAAGAATCGGCAGCATAAACACCCCTTGCCGGGCGGAAGCGAACGCCGCCCGGCAAGGCCCCCCGGCCACTCATCGTCCGAGCGCCAGGAACCTTCCAGAAGCCGGGCGGTCCGCCGCCCGGTGCCAACCACAGCTGCCACTCACCAGCGGCGGACCGCCGTTCACGCAAGACGCGCGACCCGCAGCAGCGTGCCGCGCTGCACCTGCAGTGGCTGGTAGAGTTTCACCAGATTTCCTTTGTCCGAGGAGAGCAAAAAGGGCCGGCTATGCTGGCCCTTTTTGCTCTCACGGAACCTCGGCTACTTAGCCCGGGACGTTCCGGGGGTCGTTGCCGTAGCTGTTTTTCCCGGCGATCTGTCCGTCTTGGTTCTTGATGACGTGCTCGACCTTGTCAGCCTTCGCGGTGTCCCGGCCAACGGTGACTGCTTCGTCCTTGGTGCCGTATCCGGACCCGAACGCCCGGCCGGCGCCCTCGCGCTTGTTTTTCCACTCGCCGTTCTCGTAAAAGGTCTCGATGTCGCCCTGAGCCACTGCACACTCCCTCTGCCGATCGGTTCACTGACACCTGCCCCCGCCGCTGCGGGAAGCGGAAAGGCCCCGCACCACGAGTCAGTCATGTGGGGCCGTTCCTTTGCAGTTGCTCCGCCGGATGGGGGACCGGCGGAGCAACTGCCACCAAACTAATAGCAAGCATGCTTACTTTTCAAGCGGCGCGCCGTCACCCGTACCCCGCGTGGGCTGTGGGCGCCTGCCGGGCCTCCGGCCCCGCCGCCAACGAGGAAGCTCCGTATTCAGCCCTGATTCCCTGCCCGGGGGGCGTCCCGTCCCGGTACGTGATCCGCTGGCTGTGCAGCCACACCCCGAGCAGCCGCTCCTGCTCCGAGCCTGCTTCCTTGTGGAGGGGCCAGTCATTGCACGCGGCACGGTAGTCGGCCAGTTCGGTGAAGCCCTGGTTCCAGAGCTCTTCGCACTGCTCTTTCTGCCGCCGCGGGGTATCCCAGCCCGGAATCTCCCTCAGCCCGTCCCGGTAGGCGGGGGAGAGGTGGGATTGCTGCCGCTTGGCGCCAGCCAGGACTCCAAGGACCGCTCCCGCATGGACGCGGACTTGCTGCTCGGCAACCGGCCCTCCGCCTGCCGCCTCACCCCATCCATACAGCCGCCCCTTCGCTGACACCGCGGGTCCCGGGACGGGCCCGGACTGTGTCCGATGTCAGGCTACCCGCCGACCAGCACCCAACTACGGCGCTGGTCGGGGTGCTGGAGCTTGTAGCGGGTTCGGGCAGAATGGGCTCATGTGCGGCCGCTACGTGATGTCCAAAGCCACCGGAGACCTGCTCAGCGCCTTTGAGGCCAAAGAGGTCGAAGGAACTCCGCCCCCGCCGAGCTGGAACGTCGCCCCCACCCAGGACGTGCCCATCGTGGCCGAGCGCCTGGACGAAGGCACTCTCGACCGGCACCTGCTTGTGGCCCACTGGGGCCTCGTGCCGTCCTGGGCCAAGGACATCAAAATCGGCAACAAGCTCATCAATGCCCGCAGCGAGAGTATCCTCGAGAAGCCTTCGTTCCGTAAGGCCGCGGTGAAGCGCCGCTGCCTGGTCCCTGCCGAGGGTTATTACGAATGGCAGAAAACCGAGGACGGGAAGAAGATCCCGAATTACCTGTACTCGGAGCAGGATGATCTGCTGGCCTTCGCCGGCCTGTACGAGTGGTGGGCCGACCCTACCGTGCCCGAAGATGATCCGGGGAAGTGGCTACTCAGCTGCACCGTCCTCACCACCACCACCCAGGACACGCTCGGCCATATCCACGACCGGTCACCGGTCATCATCCCGCCCGACCGCATCAACGAATGGCTCGACCCGGACCTGGCCGACAAGAACGACGTCCAGCACCTGCTCGACACCCTGCCCGATCCCGTCCTCACCCCACGGATCGTCAGCACCCGCGTCAACAGCGTCCGCAACAACGGTCCCGAACTCATCGAGCCCGCCCAGTAAGACGGGGCAACCCGCTGGCTGAGCACAGGCCAGCCGCCGGTCCGGCCGGATGGCCTGGGGGCGAAACGGGCTGGTTCCCCATGGACCAAGACCGCCGTCGCCGACCAACCCGGGCCGATGGTCGGGTTTCTTTCAGCGGGGACCACACCTATTCAGCACCCCCACTCCATCCGGGTGCGCACCTCACCCCACCAGTCGGGGACCTCTAAGGCGCAGGGGGCTGCAGCGGTGGCGAACCTGCGGGGATGACCACAGTAACCGGCGGCGAAGCTCACCATCCGTAGCCGTGGCCCATGAGGCAGGAATCGCGCACTTTTCGAAGGAAAAAGCTTTAGCAAAAAGCCCTAGAATGCACGGCAAACAGCTATTCATTCAGTTGAATGATTGATAGAATTGAACCAGCAAGTCAGCCAGACGAACGAAACTCATTTGATACGAAACCAGGTGCTGAAATGACTGCAACACCGACCGCTTACACGGTCTACACCAAGCCCGACTGCCCGAACTGTGAGAAGACGAAGGACTACTTCGACTCCAAGGGCATCACCTACACGGCAGTGGACATCACCGACGTGCCCGCCGCGCTGGAGTACATCACCGCCGAACTCGGCTACGCCCAGGCGCCCGTCGTGGTGAACAACGCCGATGACCAGGATCACTGGTCGGGCCTGCGCCGCGACAAGCTTGTCCACGCAGCCATGACTCACGAGGCAGCGTGAGGGCCGTGGCAAACCTGCGACCGGTCGTCGGCTACAAGCTCAGCCCACGGATCCCGTTGGAGGTGGACCTGTTCCGGCAGGTCAACCCCAGCGGCAGGATCTATCCCAACGTTCCCCAACCGGCAGTGGTGGAACCAGCCATTGTGGAACCCATTGATGAGGACCTGTACGCCGGCTACGCCCTTCCGGAGAGGGGAGGGAATGACGGGTATCTCGCGGCAATCACCCGCGTCCCGCTGGGGGAGGGGGGCCTCTGGGACGAGCACACTGCGAACCAGTACCAACCCAACGACCTCACCCATGACGAACCGGGTGGGACCGAACCTCAAAAGGAACCGACACCACCCAGCGAAAACATCACCAGCACGCGAGGAAAAGGAACCTTCATGGCCGGCGAAACCACGACTACTGTCATTGGAAACCTGACATCGGATCCGGAGCTGCGTTTCACTCCTAGCGGGGCAGCCGTCGCCAACTTCACCATCGCCTCCACCCCCAGGACCTTCGATGCCCAGGCCAAGGAGTGGAAGGACGGAGAGACGCTGTTCCTCCGCTCTACGGTGTGGCGCGAGGCGGCCGAGCATGCCGCCGCGTCACTGGCCAAGGGCAGTCGCGTCGTCGCCAGCGGCCGGCTCAAGCCGCGGACCTACGAGACCAAAACGGGGGAGACGCGCACCGTTATCGAGTTCGAAATCGACGAAGTCGGTTTGTCGTTAAAGTACTCGGCTGCGGCCGCTACCGGCACGCCGGAACGCCGCCCCGTGCAGAACCAAGCCCCGGCACCGGACGAGCCGCCCGTGCAGGACAAGGCACCGCGTATTGGCTGGGCGGGCGGGTTCAAAACCCGGCAGGAAGCCGCGGCCCCCGACGCCGGGACCGACGGCTACACCGATGATGATCCGTGGTTCGGAAAGAACGTCACGGGCGAGGGGTACGGCCAGCCAGGGCGCATGACAGAACCAGGGGTCTAGGAGCAGAGTGCCTGCAGGGGGTCAGCGGATACGCTGGCCCTTCAGGTTTGCCCGTATACGGATCATGAGCATAAGGGACAGGATGACGCACGCAGATCATCTCCGTCACGACGACGGCGGCCAACGGCACTCCGATAACCCTTTCGACGAGGACGGCAAGGTGACCCTCCGCCCCCGGCTTCGTCGACGGCACGCGGGCGCGGCCAACGGCCGGGCACACCGCCCCGGACGGGTTGCTGCGTGATGGCCAGGGAAAAAAAGATACCGGCGTTCACTCCCTACTTCACCGAGGATCAGGCGAGCCAGGTCCGGGCTGCGTTCCTGGAAACCGGTGAAGCCGAAGGAGACGCAAGTGTCTCTGACCTCATCGTCTACGCAACGATGCGTGAAGTGCGGCGCCGCCAGCGCAAGTACAACGGCGGCAAGCCCTGGCCTCCGGTGGGGCCCGGCGGACTGCGCAGGGGGCAGCGGAAGAAGGACGAGATGGCACACCGGCGTGAGGAGATCTAGGCGTGGCACTGGGAAACAATGGAATCGGCGACAGCGCTTCAGCTGCTGCCCCGAGGCTGCCACGCATGATGACCCTGGATGAGGTTCAGGACGTCCTGAACCTGGGCAAGCCGACGCTCTACGCGCTGGTGAAAAGCGGTGAACTCCGTGCGGCGCAATTTGGCGGCCGCGGGATCTGGCGGGTCCGCGAAGATGACCTGGCCGCGTACATCGAGGCCGCATACGCCGCGACAGCCGAGCGCATCGCCGCCGGACAGATCGACGACGGCGACGCGCCGGATGACGACTGACGGCAACGCCCTGAGACACGGCGAAGGCCGGCACCTTTGTAGGTGCCGGCCTTCGCTGTATTTCGAGGCACATCGATCCGGTCCTGGATGGAACGACGGAATTATTGGTCGTCGGTGGACGCGGCCGTTTCCGGGCCGGATCCCTGCTCCACACCGGCGCCGCGCTTTGCCGTCCTCCGGCGCTTTACCGCCGCTGGTTCCAGGCCCAGTTTCTTGAGCTCGTCCGTGCTCCACCCGTCGCGGGTGGCCTGGACGTAGGCGCGCTTGTCATCGCGTTCTGCGGCCACCAGCTGGTCCCGGAGTTCGGTGATTCGCTGGCGGCTTTTCACCAGGGCGGTGACGGATTCGATGCGGGAGTCCAGCAGCGCGCGGGCCTGGTTTCGTGTCTGTTCAATGTCGAGGTTCGCCATGGGATCCAGCCTAACGAACGTCCCGCGGCCGGGGCCGTCGGACGCGCCCTTCCTGGCATGACATGTCCTTGTGCGCCGAAGGGGTTTCGGCGAGCAGGTCGGCGTTGCGTGGGTCGTTGAACCAGTCGCGCAGGTAGCCGTCGTGGTAGCTGACGGTCCGTGCGGTGAACTGGAAGTATTCGGGACCGATCCCGCGCCGCCGCCATCGTCGCAGCGTCGTCGCGGGGACTCCGTAATGCGTGGCCACTGTGGATGGTGAGATGAGAGCCAAAACTGTACCTTTCGCTAACCCTATGCCGCGTTCCTTTCGGCACGCTTGCCGAAACTTGGCCGGTGAAGGAATTGGCCAGTCGGTGTCGGCCGGATCGTGGAATACCGGAGCGGAGCGAGGATATGCCGCGAAAGCCGGCTGCGCAGACTTGCCAAGGAAGGACCGGGCAGTAGCATCACCAGCCGAAACGGAACGACGCAGTCGTTGGACAAGTCAGACGCGCAGCGTCGTCCAGGGCAGTACCCGGCAACCAAACAACCGATCAAAAGCGGGGAAAGGCGATTTTCCGGAGCAAGCTATACGGTTATGTGCCATAACCTGCGTGTTGCTCCACGGACTGGGGGCGTGGATGCGGCACACTCGTGAGTGTGGCCCGGAGATTCCGGGGCGCTGCGCTGGGCATGGGGGAGGGGACTGGAATGAGCGAAGAGCCGAAGTCCCCGCGCCGTTTCGGCCGCAAGCGCCGCGCCAACATCGAGGGCGAAACCCAGTACGTGCGGGTTTCGATGTCCGAGTTCGAACGCGCACAGCTGAGAATCCTCGAGGGACAGACCGGGCGGAGCCCGTCGGAGATCCTGGTCAGTGCCGCGCTGTACGCGGAGAACTCCGAGTCGCTGGCTGAACGGAGGGCGATGGCGGTCGAGTTCATGGCGGCCCGCCGCTACCTTGCCGCGCTGTCGAACAACGTCAACCAGCTCGCCCGTCACGCCAACGCTACGGACGAATTCCCGGAGGCGGCCCGCACGGTGCTGACCCGGGTGCGTGCGGTCGCGGACCGGATGAACACGATGTTGGACGCGATGGTGCGCTGATGATTCCCAACATCACCAAGGGCACCCGCATGCACGGGCTCATCGCCTACCTTGCCGGACCGGGACGGACGAACGAGCACACCGACCCGCACCTGGTCGCGGGCTCTCCGTCGATCATGGCGTGGCACAACGACGACGAACTCAACGCCAATGCAGTCCAGGCCATTGCCAATGAACTGGACCGGGCCAGGGCCGTCCTGGGCACCGAGGTCCCCGGGGGACATGTCTGGCACTGCTCCCTGTCCCTGCGCGCCGATGAAGGCGACCTGACCGACCAGAAGTGGGCTGACATCGCGCAGGATTTCATGGACGAGATGGGCTTCACCGAAGCCAGCGGCCGCGCACCGGCGCAGTGGGTCGCGATCCGTCACGGCCACAGCAAAGCCGGGAACGACCACATCCACATCGCCGCCTCCATGGTCCGCGAAGACGGCACAAAGTGGAGCAGCTGGCGGGACTTCCCGCGCGCCCAACAAGCCGCCCGGGCCCTTGAGAAAAAGTACGGCCTGGAAGAGCTCTCGGCCACGCATTCCACCCGTGGCCTGCGGCCCGGCGAACGCGAAGCATCCGAACGAAGGGGAGCCCCGGAACCGGAACGCCGGTCGCTCGAACGCAAGGTCCGCGCGTGCGCCACGGCCGCCCAGGACGAGGCCGAATTCATCCGCCGCCTCCGTCAAACCGGCGCCCTGGTCAGGCCACGGTACGCGGCCGGACGTGACGACGTCGTGGTCGGCTACAAGGTCGCCGAGCGGCCGGCGAAGGGTTGCCGGCCTGTCTGGTTCGGCGGTGGTCACCTCGCCAAAGACCTCGCCCTGCCCAAGCTCCGCGCCGACTGGAACGACACGCCCCAGGGTGCCATCGCTGCGGTCGCGGAATGGCAGGCAGCCGCCCGCGGACGCCGCCCGGTCACAATCGGCCGCGAAGCCTACGAACCCGACCCGCAGATGTGGGGACACTACAGCGAGGAGGTCGCCCGGCTGCGCGAAACCCTGCGCGGAGTTCCGCTGGATGACCATGCGACCTGGGCGCACGTGGCACGCGAGACATCCGGTGCCTTTGCAGCCTGGTCCACCGCCACCGAGGCAACCCCCGGGCCGCTCGCGGCAGCAGCCGACGAACTGTCCAAGACCGCTCAGCTGCGCCGGTACCCGGCCCGACCGATCCGCGGCGTCGGACCATCAGCACGTGGCGCTTCCCTCATGCTCCTGGCAGCGTCGACGGGCGGCAGCGGAACCGCCGCGCAAGCGATCATGCTGCGCCAATTGCTTAACGTCGCCAAGGCCGTGCACGACATGCACAAGGCATCCAACGACCTGCGCCGGGCACGCCAGATTAGCCACATGGTGAAACACCAACTCAGCCAGGTCGCCGCCGCACTACCCAGCGTCCCCGCAACCACGCCCACGGTGGATGCCGAAGCGGCCGCCGCCGTTCAAGCGAGTGCGGCCGGCCAGGTATCAGGAAGGTCCCCTGGCTCGGTGCTGCCGCCCACATACGTGCAGGCAAACAACCACACGAGCACCCGAAGCGGGAGTGCCCGCCCGGGCGCCGAGAGATAACACCAACGAGGGGAACCATGAGCGAATCAGACGGAATCGACGAAGCCTTCGAGGGAATGTCACGGGTGGGGCTCACCATCGCCGGCCGTGTCGGCGAAGTGCTGGCCAGGGCACACGAACAGGAGTTGCGCAGAGCCCAAGCCGCCGAGGAACAACAGGCCCGCGAGCTGCAGGCCCGGTTCGACGCCGAACGCGCAGCCGCCCGTGCGCAGCTCGCCCCGGTCCTGGACAACCGGTGGTGGGACACCGCCACCGGCCGCGATATGGAACGGGCCTACGAGGTTGCGACCGCCTGGAGGGGCCACGACCCCGTAGCGAGCGACGCCGCAGAAGTAATCCGCGACCAGGTGCTCTTCCGCTACGAAATCGATGTGGACACCCTGAGCGCCGATGAAGGGCGGGTCGCTGATGCCGTCGCAAAAGCAATGCGGGAGCGCGGCCACGCCGAAGCGGAACGCTCCACCGGTCGTGACGAGAATGTCCAGGCCGCACTGCTGCTCGCCGAAGCCGGCCGGGAAGACAGGGAACGGGAGGAAGGCCTTCAGGCGCCGGCCAAGGAAGACCTGGACCAGGCGCAGGCCTGGCTCCGTGAGACCAACCCCCTTGAAGCGGAAGGCTGGTCACTGCGGCACAACTTCGCGGACAGCCTGATCGAGGCACGGACCATGGAGCGGACCCTGGTCAGCAACTGGTCAGAAGCCCGCGACAACCTTCGCGCCGAGCAACTGCAGCACGACGCCGGCGACACGTACGACTCCGCCGAACGACGACAGGCGCTGGCCGCCAACCTCGAAGGGGTGGCCGACCGCGAAGCCGTACAGGCCCGGCTCAGTGCCGACCAGGACCAGGGCACGCCACCCAGCGCAGCCCTCAGAAAAGGACCAAAGCCAGCCAAGGCCCGCAAAACCCGCGGAACCAACGGCCTGACAAAGCTCCTACAAAAGGGTATGAGCCGGTAACCCGTCATGCTGTTCAAACGAGGCAGTTCAATCGGTCCGCGGTGACGGCACTTCCCGCGTGATACTCCTGAAGAATCTTTGGTGCACGGGCTTGTGTGACCAGTAATCAGTATGCTTATTATGTGAGTGGTCGGGTTGGGATGTGACCACGAGGGGTAACGAAAAAGGTGCGCTCCGGCAACGGGAGCGCACCTTTTCCCATGTCCCCCAAACGCCATTCCTTCGCTGTCTGCTGGCATCATGAGTCCATGACCATCAGCGGGACCGCCGGGTGCTTTGCACCAGAACAATCCCTTCCTGGTTCCGTGTCCGTCACCGGCCGTCAGAGGTTCTACGCCCGCGAAGAGCCGACGCGTCCCAGCTTCGACGCCGCGCGAGCTCTCGGGGCGTCGCAGAAATTGACCCCATGACGCAGATCAAACGGCCGGCCCCGGACCCGGAATGGGTGCAGATGTACCGGCAAGGCATCCCATCATCGAAGATTGCTGCCGGCGCCGGAGTCGCCGCAAGCACGGTCCGGTACCACCTGACCATCGCGAAGAGACAGGACCCGGACCTTCGGGCCGCACACGAGGCAGCCCTGCCGGTCCCGATGCCACGTCCGCGCCCTGCGGGCCTGCAGAACCTGGAAGACATCCTTCACCTCTATCGGACCGAAGGCCGGTTACCCACCCGCCACACGAAAAAAGAGCAAGCGCTGGCCAGCTGGCTCAAACGCAAGCGCGAGGCAGCCACTGCCGGCACTGTAGTCCCGGCCTACGCGGAAGCGCTGGATGAGATTCCAGGCTGGCGCAACCCGCCGACGAAACAGGCCGATGATGCAGCCCGCTGGGATCGACGCTTGGACGAGACGGTCGCCTGGCTTGCCGCCGGCAATCAGCTGCCCCGGCACAACAAAACCGACAACAGAGAAGAACGAACCCTCGGTGTGTGGCTTCACACCCAACGCATCGACTACCGCGCCGGCAAACTAACCGCCGCCAAAGAAGCCCGTCTCAACGAGAACATCCCCAACTGGCGGGAAGGCCGTCCCAAAGGCCGACGCAGTAGAAGCCAATTGGAATTTGTAACCTAAAAACCAGCCGCTGACCTTGACTCCTCGGCCGCGTCACTAGGCCGTGGCTGCTTCTTCTGCGGCCTCCCGCCCCTCGCGTCCGTTCACGACCACGCCGCACGCTGCGGCCGCAAGTCTGGAACGTTGGTTTACACCCTTCTGGCCAACTAATGCGAAAGCCCGCCGACTGGGGGAGCGGCGGGCCTTCATGTGGAAGGTTCTCGATTGGGGCTCGACAACCTTCAGCATTGAACATATAGGGCGGGCTTTTGGCGTTCGAATGGAAAATTCGGCGGAGCGAGGTCCAAGTGAGCTGGTGGCGCCCCAACGTACTCTGGCGGCGATGTGGCCCGTCCGTTTTATGGCCGGGATGTGACGTCTTCGACGGCCGTGGCAAGGATCTCGTGGTCGTTGCTGTCCCCGTCCAGTAGCCCGTGCAGGTAGGCATCGAAGTCTTCGAAGGGGGCGTTTCCGCCGTTGGCCCAGTAGCGCATCCACAGCAGTTCGGCGCTGGCACTGTGATTCCGCACGAGTTCCAAAGCTGCGGGGCGTGGATCTCCGGTCATGGTCATATACCTTGCGGCCGCCCAAGCAACGGGCCGGTCGTCCTTCAAATGGTCACGGGGAGCCGCCACTGCTGGAGCTGGAACACTATCCTGCCACCTGCACCGGACCGAGGTCACCCCCAGCCCGCCAATAGCTGAGACGGACCGGGACCGCACAGATCGGCCATTGTTGCCCGTTGAAAGGACGATTTCTAACTGTCGCTGTGGAGACGGAGGAACAGAACGAAGACTTCCAGCGGCTGCATCACCTCATCACCGGAACGGACGATGTCAAAGGGTTCCTCACCGGGATGAGCAAATACGCTGCGGCTACGCTCACGCGGGCTGCCGGGTCCCGTATCGAGTGTGCTGTTACTTTGCATCGCCGGCGCCGGAGGGCGACGGTTGCCGGCAGCAGCGACATCGCGATCCTGCTCGACGGCGTGGAGCAGGCCCTGGGGGACGGCCCCTGCCTGGAAGCACTCCAGACCCTCCAGCCGGTTCTTCTGGCCGACACAGCGACCTCGGACCGCTGGCCCGCCTACGCCAAAAACCTCGCGGCCGCGGGCGCCCGAAGCGTGCTCGGCGTGCCCCTGGAACTGGGCGAGGACGCCTCGGCCGCGCTGAACTTCTTCGCCGCCGACACGGGCCTGTTCACCCGGGACGTCATCGACGAGGCGGCCGTGTTCGCGGACATGGCAGGACAGGCGCTGCGCCTGACCGTGCGGATCGCCACCGCCGACCTGCTCGCTGCGGACCTGAAAGCGGCCATGGAGAGCCGGACGGCATCGACCTGGCCACCGGCATCATCATGGCGCAGGACCGCTGCAGCCAGGACGAAGCCTTCGCGAAACTGCAAAAAGCATCAGCAAACCGCAACGAGAAACTCCGGGACGTCGCCGAAGACATCCTCCGCGCCCGGACCAAGACCGGCCACGCCGCAGCCTCCACCCACTTCGACGAATAAGCTGCCCGGTGCCCGTTCCGGAACGAGCCGGCACCCGCGGTGCATCCCATGCAACCCAGCCATGATCCAGTGGAGCGTGTCCGGGCTCACCGGCTGCACTGTGAATGTTTGAAGACCCCAGCCAGCGACTTCCGTGACAGTTACCGACTGGCTGCCTGGGTGTCCCAGCGCTTTTGGGCTCCCTGACGCGTGATCCCGAATGCCCGGCCGATCCTGTCCCAAGAGACACCCGCGGCCCTGGCGGTTGCGACGGCATCGTCGAGCTGCGATTCGAGGTCCTTCAGACTCCGGCCCAAGGCGCCGATCGTGTGCAGCGACAGGTCCGGGGCGATATGCCGGTGCCACACATCCAGGAACACCGGTTCCAGATCCTCCCGATCGGCAATATCGGCAGCGTCGGCGCTGGCCGGCGGCCCCGCGAAGATCCGCCCCGCGGCAATATCCTCGTCGGCCGGATCCCAGACCCGTGTCCACAACGGGTCCAAGACGACGTGTTCCCGGGACGGAACACAGCTGCAGGCGACCCGCCAGCCGACCACCTGGGACGACGGCCGCCACGCCTGACGGTCCGGATCACTCTCGTGAGCAACCGGGCGGCCGTCGCGCGTCATCAGGTTGATTTCCATCCACCTGCCGCCGGACCCGTACAGGCCGTCGGCGAAGACGCAGACGACGTAGCCTTCATGCTCGCTGCCTTCGGTAAACCAGCCCATTCTGCTTCTCCTCAACGGCCTCTGGTTGGTACAGTGACCAGTATGCCCGAGCGCAACCCAGGTTGCCAAGAGGGGAGGCTTACGCAACTTTACTTGTCATAACGTCGGTTATCGGCGTTTTGGCACCCGAGGGGGAGTGGCCCGACAAGACCCTCTTTGCTAACTGCCGATGAGGGTTCTGTCGGCCGGCGGCAGGACCGCGAAAGTAGCTGCATCCAGGTCAGGACAGTCCTGCTGCGCCCTTGGTCCTGAGGCCTCGTCTCCTGGCCGTTCATGGCAATGTGTTGTCCCAATGGTCACGCCAGTTCCCGTAATATCCTTCGGTTACGTCTTCGGACGGGTTACGCCAACGCCGTCCGCTCGTCGGCAGAGGCGGGATCCGATCCTCGTCTTGGGCTGACGTGGGTGTTCTTGGGCACTGGTTGGCCGGGGGCTTAAGCGTCTTCCCCTGCACTGAAACTGGCTTTATAGGCTTGGGCTGCTGGATCGGTGCCGGCCGCTTTGGGAGAAACTTTCTCTGCCCCTTGATGTACTCCAGGTCCGCGCCGACCTCTTTGAAACCCGGTGAGCCTTTGTGGATGCGGGAAAGGTCTAGCAGCTCGGCCTCTCGCCAATACCTGCGGAGCAACGTCTCCGCGCCCGGGTATCTCATACCTTGTGCCATGATCAGCGCGTGGCCGGCTTCCGCCAGCAGTTGCAGTCGTGCCACTTCCAGGTCGGCCGGGGTAGCCGTCTTGCCGTAGACGTCGGCCAAGGCACACCACGCGTGGAGCAGCGCGTCGAGAAGGTCTTCGTCCTTCAGCGTCTGGCGAACCTTTGAGTTGCTGAGCTCCAGAATGTCCATAACCAATGCGTTAGGCATTGTGGTGGAGTGCTCAGGGCTAAGCCGAAGAAAAGCCTCGACCCTCGCGGCTGTTATGCCGTAAGCCCTCAGCCAGGCGAGTACCGCCTGCGACGGCCCGCTGCCCGGGAGACGCTCTTCTACGTAAGTCGCTGCGGCCCACTGGATGAAGAGCGCGTATGGGTGTGAATTCATGGTTACCTCCTGTGTTGAAGGCGTCTGAGACGCCGGAAATGCCGGAAAAGGGCAAAAGAAAAGGACCGTCCGGGAGACGGTCCTTGAGGGATGACTATTGAGGCTGATTGGTGGTGGTGAAGAGGCTGGCTCCTTTCGGTACCTAAAGAGAAGAACCCCTGCGGTTGCAGGGGTTCAAGGTTGTATTTGGCCGGCGCTCACAGCCCAAGTTGTATCTACTTCTCACCGTAGCAGTCGCTCCAAATTTAACTGACGACGCAGATCATCAGCGGTGGTTTCCCGCTCTGCAGAAGACGGTCCTGGCAAAGAGCAGAACTCGTTGAGCTATTTGTATTTGGCACCAACTTCCGTTTCACATGCAAACTTCTGCGGCTGCCGTCCTGTGCGCATGGACGTTGGACGCTAGGTCGTCATATGAGCATGCAGGGCGATTTTCCCTCGCGGGCGCTGGTTCCTGCCGACAACACCGACAATCACTCCCCCAGCTTTACAGAATATCCGTTATCGGCGTTGAAACAAGCGGAGGAGAGTAGGCCAGAGCTGGCCGTTTCACGGGGTCGTTTATGGCGTAACCTTCCCAGCCTCCGCCAAGTCAGAACAAGTTTCCAGCGTGCGGTTTACGCCGGAGACATCCAGAAAGGCATGGTCGAAAGGCGCGAATAGTCGTCGGATTAGAGGAGAAGTACATGGCACGCGCCCTGGGTTTCGAAAAAGGGACCGCCGGTCCGGCACGGCCGAAACAGGATCGGGCACACGCCGTTCCCGACTACGTCCGGGCAGACCTAGTGGAACTTGCCCTCGATGATGGTGAACGAGCCGTCCAGCGGTTCCTTTGGGACTACATGAGCCTCTAACCGGACCGCCACACCCATATCGTGCATGCCCTCGGTAAGGAAGGCATGGAAAGCCGCCAGGGCGAAGTATGACAGCATGGATGCGGCATTGGTTCGCCCTCGCGCCTCGAGTAACGGAAGAACGTAACGTGGCCTCATATCTGTCCATGCGTACTGGCTAGGAAGGAAGCTTGAGGCTTGCTGAAGCCTAACTTTTGTGACGAGGCGTCCCATGCCAAGGTTGCCGTTGCTCCATCAATGCTCAACGCACACGCGGTCGGTTCTCCAAAGTCCGTCTTCTGAACACTCCAGGCAACGACTGGTACGGCCCATCATCCAGAAACGGTGCCTAGGTACTCCGGCTAAGACCGATGATGGTTGCTTCAAGATCTTCCAGTGACTGCCATATCCAAGCAATTGCCTCCAGGTCCCTCGGCCCTTGGGCGAGTTCAAGCGGGCATCCGTCCATGAGACCGGCCAATAGCCTGAGCGCCGCGGCAGCTTTCTCGGCAGAGAGGGAGGGGACGGAGTTCGTGTCTGGCTTCACAGCAGATCCAATTCCTGAATAACTCCGTATTCAACGCCGGAGCTGAGGGTAGCAGTAAAGGATCTGAAGCTGTGGCGTATAACCAGAATGCCCCGGTCCGTTGCCTTCTCGCTGAGCAGGCGAGTGGCCTCCTCAAGCTGTAGGTCTCTGGATGCGCGGTTATGGGCCTCGATGATAATGGTGTCGTCGGTAAACATCCTTGGTCTCCATCGTTCAATACATGCGGGCGACAAGCCGTTGGCTGGCTGGGTGCCGGAAGAGTGGTTGATTCCCTAAGCCCTCTGGAGCGCCGCCGGTGGCGCCACTGGGATTCGAGGTTTGTGCTGTTGGTTTCGGCCGCCTCGTCATTCCACAGGGGGTGTATGGATCCCTGGGCTCGGCCGAGTTTGTGATTGCGCCCTGACGTGCCTGCCTGGTTGCAAGCTATGCGAAGGCCGGCTTAGTTGGGTCACCGCGGGTGGCTGGCGACCTAACAACTGATAGCGAAATGACAGACATGATGGGTCGCAAACAGGGCTTGGAAAACCACCAGCCCTGCGGGAACATCCTGCGTCGAGACCTATGATTCATCAAAAGACTCACACTTACAAACTGGCAGTAGAACTTCGAATTGCCGCTTCAAATCTTGAGGGCAGCATAGATTTTTAGATCGACTGACCGGCCCGCACTGATCGCAACGAAGTAACGGGTGTCCGGGCTGACGGTCGAGTCCATGACCTTACCCAACGGCGTCATCAGGCGGTCCCGAGGGGGTTGGTCGCCAAGTATGAAGAGGTGGTGTCATTGGGGCGATCTCGATGATCCAAGATTGTGTCGCAACGGTCGTCGGATTCACTTAGGTGGCTATCGCGCCGCTATTTCGCATAAGGCTATGGCACGCCTATACCGCCCCAAAGGTACATGCCGCAGCCCTTCAATGATGTATGGACTGACAGTATGAATTAGTAGGAATCCGCCAGGCCTGTCTCATCCAACCGGTGGGTTCCCACCTCGTATTGACGACTACGTTGAGAACCGAGACATCCTTGAGAAGCGGTAAAGCTAAATGACGGGAGTAGAAGTGACTGCTCAGTCTCAAATTCGGATGTGTGAAAGGGAGTTCAGCTGCGTTTGTCTCTGGCTTCCTACTACTAGTGATCCCGTGGTTAACGAAGAAGATTTTTTGGTTCGCGCACCACTGGCATGATGCCGTGCTTGCCGAAATCTTCGGGCATGTAAGAGCTCCACATGTTCCACCAATTTTCATTCGGACCCCAGATGATGGGGTCGCGATTATCGTCGTAGATCTGCTCTAGGTCCGTGTAGAGCTCCACAACGGCGCCAGAGGTTTCCACGTAGTACGCGGCAATGTTATGGCCGGCTCCGTGACGTACCGGGCCCCAAATGAGTTCGCGCCCAGCTTTCTGAAGCCGGTCCCCTAGCCTGCCGAGGTCCGCAATAGACTGGGTCTCCCACGCATGGTGGTGAAGAGTTCCCTGGCCCTTGACCAAGGCGATTCCGTGATGGTCGGGGTTGCAACGCAGGAAGTAAGCGAAGTCGTCTCCGATGACGTCTGAAAGCCGGAAGTCCAGCACTCTCTGAAGGAACTTCATCATTCCAGTGACGTCCCTGGGGCGGAAATTCAGGTGCCCATATCGATCAGGACCAAAGGATTTGAAGGATGCTTGGTCCTGCTGCATGCCTCTGTAGATTTCGAAGATGAAATTTTCCGGACCTACGAAAGTAAATCCCTCTTCGATGCCAAGACCGCGTGGGCGTTCGCTAATGATTCGAAATCCCTCGTCCTCGACGCGGCGTCGGACTATACGCAGCGCGTCACCATCGCGGGCGACGAGCCCAAAGGTGTCAACGCCGTCGACGTCGGATTCGAGGTATACCAGTTCATGGTGCACATCGCTGGCCGACAGATACACGGTTCCATCTGTCCGTCTGGTTTCACGAAGGCCCAAGAGTTGCGTGGCGTCCCAAACCGAGCCCTCAATGTCGGTCGTCTGAATCCCGATGTAACCCATCTCAGTGATCAAGCCCCAGGACAAGTGTTCCTCCTCTTTAGTCGTAGCGGTCTGCGCTTGCCAAGTTGGTCGTTTGATGTTTGCGGTTACAGTCGGCAGTGCAGCAGGACTCTGCCGATGTGCTTTTGTAGTCGAAGTGGGCGTAAGCGCCGGCCCTGTAAGAGAGGAACGTGTGTCCGCATCTTCCGGGCTCGAGCACTGGCCCAAAGGCATGCTCGTGGTTGACACATAATTTCGGCTTTCTGCTATGCGTGACGGTCAAGACAGCGTGCCGCTGACGGTGCCTTGCTTCTTCATCAGCGGGCGCTAGCCTTCGGCCCGGTCGTTCTTTGGGCAAAGGGCAGGCGAAGCGGGGCCGGAGGAAAACCTTCACTTTGCACCTACCGTAGCCGGGCCCTATCTGCCAAGCAATATCCGTAGGATGATGTAGCGCTTCCGGGGCCTCCATAAAATGCACAAAATTGGCTTCTTAGTTCGATCGCGATGTCGGCACCCAGCTCTCTGTCGCGCTGGAGTTGTGGATGCGTCGGAGGCCGCCAGATCTTGCCACAGAGGCGCGGACCAGAGGACGCGCGGTCATCGATTCGAATCGTCGAACGTGTCCTGCTGGCCCGGGAAACGAAGGAAGCATCCGCCGCTGAACTGGCCGGCCACTACGCCAGAGACGGCGGTGATCTGGTGCGGGTTCCAGCCAACCCATTGCCCTACCTTTGGCACCGGCTTACATACACAAGGCGGAGTTTCACAAGCTTCGACTTTAGAGGCGCCGCCTGCCGTGCTCCCAACTAGGTAGGTTTGTAGATGGCCAGCCCGGCTACGCCGCAAGAGCGAAAGTGGCCCGAGGGCGAGGACGGCAGCGGTCAGCAGTACTCGTCTGATTCTCTTGGTGTCTTCGAGAAATCGCGGTATCGGCGAGCCATGGTTCAGCCACGCACCGCAGCACCCTGCCCCGATAACTGACCCAGGGCAGGGTGCTGCGAATGTGTTTGAGAAGGAGCGAGTCTAGTAGCTTCCGGTTCGGGACTTGTTGTCGAGAACCTTTCTGAGCACACGCTCGGACACCTCAAGCGTGTAGTCGATGTCGTCGGCAGTGTGTGCGACGCTGATGTGGCTGCGCCCGATGTTCTCGGGCATCTCAAAGATGCCGTTACGAACCAGTTCCTTGCGGTAGGCGACGAATAGCTCGGTGTTGTTTCGGGGCACGTCGTCGAAGCTGTTCAGCTCTCCTTCCATGAAGAGCATGATGTAGAGCGAGCCGTATCCGGAGACGATCGTGGGGACGCCGACACGGTCGGAGATCTCCCGAAGACCGGTACGCATCCTGTCGCCAAGAGCAAAGATGTGTTCGTATGCGGCGCCGTCAGCGAGTTCGGCCAGCGTCGCCTTCGCTGCTGCGAGCCCGACCGCTCCGCCGTTGTACGTGCCGGCGAAGGCGACCTTTCCTGTTGCCGTGGTGCTGTATTGGGCCATGAGATCGGCGCGACCGCCGACAAATGCGAGGGGGAACCCGTTCGCCACGGCCTTGCCCATGCAGGTTAGGTCAGGCCTGACGCCGCAGATGGCCTGATAGCCGCCAAGGTTATGCCGGATGCCAGTGATGACCTCGTCGAAAATGAGGAGTGCACCGTGCTTGTCGCAGAGGTCTCGCAAGCCCTGCAAGAATCCGTCGTGAGGGTGGATGCTGGGGCTGTTGTGCGCGATGGGCTCGACGATGATCGCGGCCACTTCGCCTTCGTTTTCAATGAGGGTTCGTTCGACGTCGGCCAAGTCGTTGTACCGGCAAACCAGGGTTGCGTCGACTGCGGCGTCGAGCATGCCCTGGGAGCCCGGGTCGCGTTTGCCGATCCGCTCAGCAGGGCTGATGGTGTTCAGCAGCACGTAGTCGTGGCCGCCGTGGTAGTGCCCCTGAAACTTAATGATCTTCTGTCGCCCGGTGACACCGCGTGAGAGTCGGATCGCGTGGTAGGTGGACTCGCTGCCAGTGACGCAGAACAGGACCTGGTCGACGAACGGAATGTTCGATACCAGGGTCTCCGCCACCTCGACCTCGAGCTCAGTTGTTCCGACTCCGAAGAGCACGGTTTTCTGGATGGCTTCCGACACTGCCTCAGAGACCGGCTGCGAGGCGTGGCCGAGGATGATCGGGCCGTAGGCCGCGTGGTAGTCGATGTACCTGTTGCCGTCCACGTCTTCGAGGTATGCGCCATCGCCGCGGGCGAAACACAGGGGTGGGTCAATTTTGCGGCGGGCGGTGTTCACTCCCCCGGGCGTCACGATCCCTCCGCGCGCATAGAGTGCGGCCGACTTCTCGATCGAGCCGATCGGACCGGTCGGTCGTTGCAGTGGCGTAGCGGCCGATAGTTGCAGGGGCGTTACAGACATCTGAGGCTCTTCCTTCTACCTTGCGTTGGGTTCGGCCCCTCAAAACGGCCCCATAACTGGAAAGGTGTGGGAGCCGGTGGACCAATATGGTCTTCGAACTGTATGTAGATCACTCGGTGTCAGTCAACCCCCTTCACGCCTTACCCTCCCAGAATTCGGCTCGCTACCTCGTAACTTCTCGGAAATCTTGCGCGCGTAGTGTGTTCGAAGGGGTTGACAGGACGAAAGCATCTGCATACATTTTTCGTTATTGAGGTCTACCTCACACTGTCTCTCTGCGAGCGGGCGGGTTTCCGGCGTTGTCGGTACCGCCACTATGACAACCACAAGATGCCAGCGCATGTCGGCGGCTGCAGGACTAACCTGGAGAGCCCCAGACGGTTTAGCTGGCCGAACGCGTAAGAAAGGCGAAAGCCAGCATGAGCAAAACTGAAAGTTCCCCGCCAGTGGCGGCGAATGAGCCCGGCGGTCTCAGGCGTGATGCAGTATCACTGACGGGCGCGACTGTCATGGGGGTCGCATCGATCGGGCCGGTTGCGGGAATGGCGTTCCTACCCCAGATCGTCGCAGCTAAGGCCGGCGCTGCCACCCCATTTGTATATGTCCTGGCTCTGGCGGGCGCTCTGTGTATTGCCTACACCATGGGGCAGTTCTCGCGGTGGGTTCGAAGCGCAGGCTCGTTTTACGCCTTCAACTCGCGTGGTCTTGGACCTTCTACGGGCATCTTCTCCGGGTGGATCCTCATGCTGGGATACGCACTAGTCTTTCCTCTCAACATCCTGTCGTTCGGGCCGGCCCTTGAGGCAATTCTTCTTAGGCAGACCGGTGTGGACATTCCGTGGTGGGCCTTCAGTGTCGCGGCTGTCGGAGTGGTGGTCGCGTTGACGCTGGCCGGAATCGGACTCTCGCTACGCGTCGACCTGATGATCCTCCTCGGTGAGGTCCTAATATTCCTTGTCCTCGCAGTCGTCATCGTCGTCAAGGGAGGAGCGAGCGGCAACACCGCGTCCGTATTCACCCCGACCGGTGATGGGTCACAGCCGAGCGGTCTGTTGTTTGCCTTGGTGTTCGCGTTCTTCAGCCTCCAGGGTTTTGAATCAGCCGCGACCGTTGCCGAGGAGACAAAGGACCCGAAGCGCAACATTCCTCGCGCCCTGACCGGGTCCGTTATCTTCGCTGGCGTACTCTTCATTTTCGTCACGTATGCGATGACCATCGGCTTCGGCACCTCCAACGTTGCCGACTTCGCGAGTGACCCATTGCCCATGTCCACTTTGGCCGAGCGCTACATGTCGGGCGGCTACTCGACCCTGGTTGATCTGGCCGTCCTGTTCGCCGCATTCTCTGCAGCGATCGCCAGCTGCAATGCCCTGACTCGTGTGCTGTTCGCGATGGGCCGGGACCGCGTGCTTCCTGAGTCATTGACCCGACTACACTCCGTACGCCGTTCGCCCTACGTCGCAATTGCTGTCGCCGCCGTGATTTGTTTGGCAATCGTGCTGGGCGCAGGGATTCCGCTCGGGGCCTATCCGCAGGCATACAGCTACGTCGGAGCAGTCGCAGGCATTCCCTTCCTCCTGCTTTACGGGCTGGTCAGCATCTCGCTGTTTGTCTTCGTACTGCGCGACCACCGGGGGAAGTTCAACCCGATCAAGCACGCTGTCGTTCCAGGTCTCGGGCTGGCCCTTGCCGGCATTGCGATCTATGGCTCTTACGTTCCGCTTCCCGAAGGCGCGTTCCTCTGGATCAATTTCGGTGCACTCGCTTACGCGCTTCTCGGTGTCGCCCTCGCTGTCTGGTTGCGTGCCCGCAAGCCGCAGCTCGTGGCCAGAATTGGCCATGCAGTCGAGCAGACACTGGAGCCCGAAGCCGACTCTGACTCCACGCCAATCCCGGAGTCCTCGCGCTAACTTAGCCCCGTCGGCGGGATCTTCGATGCGTTTGGCCGGCACGTATATGAAGATCCCGCCGACGACTTTCGGCAGTCCGCTCCCCTGGGCTTCTGGGAGCTATTCGAGGCCGACGGAAAGCCTGAATGCCACACGATGGCTCGCCTCTGACGGCTTAAGGGTCGATATCCAGTCGCGCTGACACTGATGGTTCAGATGTTTCTCACTGACACGGAGTCGGTCGGGACCGAACGCAGGAAAGCGAGCCGCCCTTGTCCTCCCGCGATCATCGACGCCCTAGACGCCCAACGGAAACGGAACGCCACGACGCGCCCCGTCGTCGGGGACGCAGCATACACGGGCACGGCGACACCGCCCAGGGGGAAGGGCTCCTGCCGCGAAGAGCCAGAGGCGGGGCCAGGAGCCCGCGGTAGTGTCCTCCCCCTCCCCGCTCAGCAAGAAACCACCGCCGCGGATAAGCGAGCGGGCCGTCACCTCCAGGCAGTGGAGGCGTCCATTACTGCTGCCGTGGACGCGCTCACCGGGAAACACCTGGCCCTCTGTGAACTGGTCCGGACGTTGGCGGAGCAGATGGAAGCCTCCGGGCCGGAGGGACCGGGGACCAGGCTGGCCGGGGCTTACCTGACGGCGGTCCGCACACTCAATGCTGCAGCTAGCACGGACGCCCCGGCTCAGCCGGTCACACCGAAGAACGGTCGGGCGGCCCTCCGCGCCGTTCGTGACGGCACTGGCCAGTAACATAGCCGGGCGACAGAGTTCTGGAAGATCGTCCTACCCCTCTTAGTTAGCGCACTTGGCGGCGCTATCGTTGCCGGGCTATTCAGCCTCTACAACAACAGCCAAGCCGAGGACCACGAGGGGGAAGTGGATCCGGGACAGCAAGATTGAAGGCTATTCCGCGTTCCTGGACGCGACTGAGCGCATGACTTTCGCGATTTCCGCCAGTGAAGGCGGGGCCATGAACCCCGCGGAGATCGCGGCGAGTTTTGCCGAATACGCTGCGGGCAAATTGGAAATTATGGCACCCAAGGACCTCCGGGCGGCCGCTCATGAGTTTGAGCTGGAGCTGTATGAGTTCCTGAATGAGTCCCGGAAAGCTCGCACCGCGGGAACGGCATTTCAGGATGGGCTGTGGACCGTGTGGACGAAAAGAGGCGCGCAGTGGTTCGGTTAATGCAGCACGACCTTGGCCTGGAACAGGTGGAGTATCCGGTAAGTGGCAGTGAACTGCCGTCAGGGTGATAGCATCCACAGGCGGCGGCTCCGCTCAGCCTCATAGTTCTCAAAGCTTGGGCCACCTCCCAGCAGCTGGCCTGTAGCGCTGACCGTTGACTCCCATTTTTGAGGCAGTATCCGCCCATCCCGCCATGACAGTTTGGCCAAGGCGAAGGGCGCATCGTACCGGCCGTTTCCGTACACGCTCACCGGAACATGAAAGGACGCCCCGGGGGCAAGTACGGCAATCGGGGACGGGTTGGACTCTTTCCGCCACGGCGCCCACGCGTGAGCCCCCGCTTCGATCGCACGATAGTGAATCTCGCCGTTATGTTCGATGGCTTTCTTTGCCTCCAGCTCTACCGTGAGGCTGAGTTTGATGTTCCTGGCGCTGGCGGGCCCGTGATTGATGATGATCATCCGGTTTCCTTAGCGTCAGGAGTCTTAGCGAAACGGACACTCACTTCCGCTTTCCTGCCCTTGAAGAACTGGCCAGCGAATGCGGCGATACTGTGGGCCAGGGCCAGTAGTGCAATCCACGTTTGGCCTACGCTGCTGGTGGACCCGTACTCTACCCAGCGGGCCACAAATGACAGCGGATCCCGGCCCAGCTCCTCCAGCGGCGGAGCGGTGGGCTCCATCTTTTGAAGTGCGGCGCTGACCCAGGTTTGAACGGGATTTCCCCAATGCATATAGGCATCTTAGTGAGCCCATCCGGGCCGGTTTGACCTCAACTAAATAGTTGCCCATGAGTTCTAAGCGGGCCGATAATCCCGCCCTCCACTTTTTACGGCCGGGATTCGGGCCGCCGTGAGATTCAATGGCTCTGCACGGCCGCGGCGCTGCTCCCGCGGCTCCGAGCGCTTCAAAACCTGTTGGGACTTGTTTTTTATGACCTTGCCTTGGATTGTTCCCATCTGGGTTTAAAGAATCGTGTAGTAAGCGATCGGCCCCGTTCTCCTCGTTGGAAGGGGAACGGGGCCGATGCCGACAGCCAGCTGGTTATCGTGGGTAGAGCGTGGAAGCTCCGCTCGCGCACGCTGTGCAGGTACAAACGATTGGCTTTAGGAACTGGAACACTGTGCTCAAGAACTTAGACGGAAGTCCGCGCGGGGCGCGCAGGTGCGCGAACGCGTCCAGTTGCAGTAGCCCGCGGAGCGCGACCTGTGGGCTGGATCGCTTCTGGACGCCCCCACTGTCCGGACTGCTTCAGTAACGAGCAACGCATCCGCAACTCTGGATCGCACGTGCGCTGATTTCTGTGGTTGGCTGTTCGAACCGGGTCTGTCTAACCGTCCTGCTGAATAGCTGGTTCTGGCTAATCCTGGCCCTCCGCGACTGCGTCGGGGTCGAAGAACTGAAGAAGGAGTTTAGGCTTCGAGCGGGGCTGCACTTGGAGTTCGAACGCCTCCGCTGCCTGGGTAAATGGAAGGACGCGGTCGAGTAGTGGCGAAAGCTGCAGCGGCCCTCTAGCGGCTAGGTCTACAAGTTGATCCCAGAAATCGATCCCGGAGAGCACCGCTTGAACGTTCGCATCGCGAATCGTTAGTTCTGCCCAAGGGAAATCATTGACGGGATGGTGTGCAATTCCAACGACGGCCAACCTTCCGCCATACGTGATGGCGCGGCCGGCCTGCGAGACAGCTGCTGGCGCCCCAGAAGGCCTCAATTGCCACATTATAGAAGTCACTCTGAGCTTCCTCAGGGCGCAGAGCTCTCGCCGCCCCCAACTGGAGCGCCAGCTGGAGTCCAGCGTCGTCGATACCAACGACATCGACCGTGGCGCCTCGGCCTGCCGCAATTTGCGCGGCATGCAGGCCGACCGCTCCGGTGCCGAAGACGACAACACGGTCGTTGTTCTTGACGTTGACACGCGTGACTGCATGAAGGGCCGTGCTGGCGGGTTCGAGGAGCGCCGCGTCGCGGAGCGTGACTGTATCCGGCAGGGATGCGAGCACCTTCGCCGGGACGAGGGCGTATTCGCTTGCCGCGCCGGGGTAGTCGCCGAGGATGCCCATTTCGGATCGATCGGAGCAATGCGTACGTCGTCCGCTTCGACACGCAGGGCAGACTTCGCAGGTAATGAAGTTGTGGCCCACCACGCGGTCGCCCGGCAGCACGTTTCTTACATCGTCCGCAACTGCTGCGACCACGCCTGACCACTCGTGACCGAATACGAACGGGTACGCTTTAAGGCCTTGACTCAAATAAACGCTGCTTCCGTCCCACATGGCCGCATCTGCTCCGCAGAGTCCGACGTACGCAGTCCTGACCAGCACGTGGCCCGGGCGAAGGGCGGGTACGGGACTCTCGCGAACCTCTACGACTTTGGGACCCGCAAGTACCACGGCCCGCATGTTTGTGGGAACGGCACCGGCCCCGGTCAGCGACGTCGACGACGTCGTCAGTACGGAGTTATTCACTTTGACTCCTTTGGGTGTTGGACGTCGACGAGGCGGCCGACGAACTGGATGGTTCTTGGCTTAGCAAGAGTGTCAGCCCCTGTGGTCCAAGGCGCCCAATCGATTTATGTAGGCGCACAGGGACCGGGCTGCTCGGTACCCATAAATGTATGCAGAGTGTAGCCCGCAGTCAAGAACATACAGCGCGAGACCTTGACGAGTTGCACATTGTGCATACACTTGTTGCATGACGACTACGGTTCAACCTTCAGATGCAACATCGGCGGGCCGGAGCCCGCTTCGTGGAACGATTGTTATCAGCGGTGGCCTGGGTGGCCTCGGCATCGCCATGGCACGTGAGCTTGTCTCCTGTGGAGCCCGCGTCGTGCTGACCGGTCGCCGCTCTTCGAGTGAGGCGGCAGCGGATCTCGACAAGCTCGGAGCAGGAGACAAGGCTGTTTACCAGCAGCTCGACGCTGCAGATGTTGAAGGCACTGAGCGCTTGTTTGCCGGAATCGACGACCTGACTGGGGTCGTTGCCAATGCTGCGATTTACAGGGGAGCTCCATTCTTAGATCTGGAACCTGACGAGTTCAGTGAGATGTTGTCGGTCAATCTCACCGGTTCGCTGATCTTTGCACAAGCAGCGGCTCGGCGGCTGGTCTCCACGAAGACGCCTGGGTCGATCGTGCTCATCAGTTCGTGGGCCCAGGATGTGCCGGACTATGGATCGACCTCTTATTGCGTCTCGAAGTCGGGCCTCCGCATGATGGCGCGGGTCATGGCATTGGAGCTGGGTCAGTATGGGATCCGCGTGAACACGATGTCCCCCGGTATCGTGGACGCCGGAATGGCGCAGCGACAGATCCGTACCGATGCGGCCTACGCTGAGCGCGCTCGACGGACGGTCCCACTCGACCGCTTCCAGAGCGCAGAGGACGTGGCACAGGCTACCCGGTTCCTACTCTCGGATGACGCTTCCTACATCACGGGAGCTGACTTACGTGCCGATGGCGGAGCCAGCCTCTTCCGCCGCGACACGGACGCCTCGTAAACCACGAATACGGCCAGGACGGCGATTCCAGGTGCGGATTGCCGCGCTCTGACCCGCTCCCTGACGCGGGACTCGCCGCGCCGAAAAGTTGTCGTCCTGGGCATCCGTGTGCTTACGAGGTAGCTCTGGCCCCTGACCGCACACGAGGGAGTCACGGAAACCTTCTCGGACCTGCCTTTTCATGCCAGGGATCCATCAATGCCTAGCCGGCCAAAAGTCCGCGGTCGTGGCAACCCCCGGTCTAGACGGCCACGTGCAACTCGAAACTGCATGGCCGTAGCTCAGAAACTGTGGAAGTTAGCTGGGACACCGGATTGCCAAGACTTGCGGATAATCCCCTGCTGAACCCAGGGGAGCTGGCTGCTCCTGAGATCGGCAGGCACTGGCCGTAGGAGCTGCATCTTGCAGAAGATGCATGGAGGAGTGGAGCCGGGTGGGGACCTGGCTCCACTCCTGTCTAACTAATCTCCGGCACCGCTGTGCCACGGACAAGGACAGGACCATGAACTTTACCGAATTTGAACCCTTGACCGGCAGCAGCCGTGTGAAGCGCGGCATGGCTGAGATGCTCAAGGGCGGCGTCATCATGGACGTCGTCAACGTCGAACAGGCCCGCATCGCCGAAGACGCCGGTGCCGTTGCTGTGATGGCGCTCGAACGCGTGCCGGCCGATATCCGTGCCCAGGGCGGCGTGTCCCGGATGTCCGATCCGGACATGATCGACCAGATCATCGATGCCGTGTCCATCCCGGTCATGGCCAAGGCCCGCATCGGCCACTTCGTCGAGGCCCAGGTCCTGCAGTCCCTCGGTGTGGACTACATCGACGAGTCCGAGGTCCTGACCCCGGCGGACTACATCAACCACATCGACAAGTGGAACTTCAAGGTTCCCTTCGTGTGCGGTGCCACCAACCTCGGTGAGGCGCTGCGCCGCATCAACGAGGGCGCGGCGATGATCCGTTCCAAGGGTGAGGCCGGCACCGGTGACGTTTCCAACGCCACCGGGCACATGCGCCAGATCCGTGCTGAGATCGCCAAGCTCTCCGCGCTGCCCGAGGACGAGCTGTACGTTGCGGCCAAGGAACTGCAGGCCCCGTACGAACTGGTCAAGGAAGTTGCCGCTGCCGGGAAGCTCCCCGTGGTGCTCTTCACCGCCGGTGGCATCGCCACCCCGGCTGACGCTGCAATGATGATGCAGCTCGGCGCTGACGGCGTGTTCGTCGGCTCGGGCATCTTCAAGTCCGGCAACCCCGCCCAGCGTGCCGCCGCCGTCGTGAAGGCCACCACCTTCTACGACGACCCCGACGTCATCGCCAAGGCCTCCCGTGGCCTGGGCGAAGCCATGGTGGGCATCAACGTCGACGAGATCCCTCAGCCGCACCGCCTCGCCGAACGCGGCTGGTAAGCAGGTCCAAGGTTCACAGCCCATTCAGATTATTCCGTCCGCCCTTGGACTTTTAGCCACAATGCTCGCCGCGGTCACTGTGAACTTCGTGAGCCCCGAATTCGAGGAAGTCGCGACGGTGGAGCCAGGGTGAACCACGCACCTTTCGCCGGGGAATAATCGGCATGTTTGTCGTTAGAATGTATGCATTTCAGGGACGCCCAGGCCCCGGTCGTAGCCTGCAGTAGGGTTGCGGCTGGCGCCTTCCTGTCGCGGTGAGTCCTTGGCTGGTTGCACAAACCCCCTGATTGACCGTGTCGCGACACTCCTGCCTGTGCGCGGGCCACCCTTGACACCTGGACCAAAAGTGCATACATTACATAGCAGATGTTCTGGTAGCGGAGGGTTGGCCAGCGTGGCTGCGCCTCGCTCGCCGTGTCCTCAGACGAAACAGAGAATCAGGATTTGATATGCGACTGATCAACCTTGCGGGCCGACTCTGCCTTGAAGTCGAGGGACGTGCAGTGGACGTTCAGCGTGCGAGTGAGGGACGATTCGATGCTGAACCACAGCGAATCTTCCACCGGTGGAATGAGTTCAACACGTGGGCCGCCAATACCCCCTTGACGGGAGCTGATGGAGAGCCATTCCGTGTTGAGGACCTATGCGCCCCCGTTCCTGAGCCCCGGCAGATTCTCGCGGTCGGTCTGAATTACGCAGCTCACGCCGCCGAGTCTGGTTTCGTCAAACCTGCCGATCCGGTTGTTTTTACCAAGTTTCCCTCGTCGCTTACCGGACCTGTCACAGAGGTAGGCATCCCCGATGGCGGTTCCGTTGACTGGGAGGTCGAGCTAGTTGCCGTGCTGGCACGAGGGGGGCGGAACATTCGTGCCGCCGATGCCTGGACCTACGTCGCTGGCGTAACCGTCGGGCAAGATCTGTCGGAGCGGGAAGGTCAGCACCGCGGGCCAGCCCCACAGTTCAGCCTGGCCAAGTCACATCGCGGTTTCTCGCCAATTGGCCCCGCCCTTGTCACGTTAGATGAGCTCACGAACGTGGACGATTTGGAGATCCAAGCGCAGATCGATGGCGTGGTGGTTCAGCATGGCCGCACGTCGCAGATGATCTTCTCTGTCCCGGAGCTGATCAGCAGGCTTTCAGAAATTGTTGAGCTTTACCCGGGCGACCTCATTTTTTCGGGTACACCCGCCGGCGTGGGTGCGGGGATGACTCCGCCGCGGTTCCTGCAGCCGGGCGAAGAGCTGCGTAGTTCCATCGAAGGAGTCGGTGAGTTGGTCCAGATTATGGTCGAGCCCGTCCGCGCCGGGCACGCGTCAGCTTCGCCCCTATCAGTGAGTGAGTGAGTGTTGTGGCTTTCCATCAACGCGGCGCTGCGGCAGAGAGCTGTAGTTCTGCGCGGCTCTTCTTCCCCTGGGGCCACCCCTAGCTCTGCATTTCATTAATTCAGAAGATTTAGCCCAAGTTATGACCGCGGAGCCCAGTGCTCTTTAACGCGGCATGGAAGGAACTAGATAATGTCGACAGTGATTACCGGTCACACCAAAAACGCAGGGGCAGTCCTGGGTGTGCACGGCGGCGATGGAGTCATGTATTGGCTTCGGGCCGCCACTGGCGCCCACCTCTATAGCGAGTGGGACGGAATCGAATGGGTGGCCTTTGACCCGGGCGGCCGCGCAGGCCTGCACACGCACAGCCACACCGAGGAGATCTGGTTCTTCCTTAAGGGAACCGCTGAGATCGAACTGGACGGGGAACGTTACGACGTATCACCCGGCTCCATCGTGTTAACGCCCCTACACTCCAAGCATGCGATCTGGAATACCGGCAACGAACGTCTCGAATACGTTGTGATCGAGGTATTCCCCCCTGCCATCAGCGGCAAGTTGCCGCCGCGACGGCCCACTGAGGAAGACGACAGCAATAGTGGCGCCTCTCGCGCCGAGGAGGAGAACAACTGATGCCCGGACACGTAAGCCGTTTGGCCGTTGGCCAGACCCTCGATGCCAAAGAGTACTTCGAAGGACCTTGGCGGAGCTTCTCCCGAGTCCTGGTTGACGCCGGCACCGAGACGAACTTCGATGCCACGGACTGCGAGTACTCAATCTTCGTCATGTCCGGCGAGGGCACTCTCGAGTTGGGCTCGACTCAGCAGAAGCTCACGACGGGAAGTGCCGTCACGGTTGGGTACCGGGCAACGATCAGAGTTCGCGCCGAAAGTGACTTGGAGCTGTTCGTGACGACCCTAGATGTAGACACTCCGAGCGCCTGACGACACATCTGAGCGCTGCGCCCTTGGTCTTTGGGGCTCTGCGGAGCGTCAGTCGGCTGCATAATTCGGGGAAGAGTAGAATGTGTATGCACATTGATTGCACCTCCACGGAAAGCTAGGGATTCATTTGAGCCAGCAAGCAACAGATGTGAGGTACCGGGGCTCCGGGGCTTCGAAAGAGTCGGGTTCCATTGCCTGGATCTATGACCGTCTTCGGGACTGGATCCTCTCTGGACGCCTCCCGGCGGAATCAGTCCTTAACCAGGTACACCTAGCGGCCGAACTTGGAGTGTCGCGCACGCCCATCCGGGAAGTGCTTCGCATGCTCGAGCGGGAGGGTCTGGTGCAATCGGAGCACAATCAACGCGTGCGCGTGAGCCCCGTGAGCATCGAGGACCTGGAGGAGATCTACGCACTCCGCATCGTCAACGAGGCCCTCGCCGTGCGCATTTCCATGCAAAAAATGGGCAAGCATGACATCGAAGAGCTCAACTCCTGCCTGGAGGAGATGAGAGGGTGCGCGACAAGCGAAGACTACGAAGGCTGGACTGCGCCGCATGCCCGGTTCCATGAACTGCTCAATTACCGGGCAGGCGAGCGAACCGTGCGAATGCTTCAGGATTTGTCCGACAACGCGGCCCGTTGCCGACGGATGTACATGACGGGAGCTACGCACGCGTGGCCCGTCATGGACTCCGACCACACAGCAATCCGCGACGCAGTCCTGGCGAACGACCCCGCTGCCGCAGGCGCGGCGCTCGGGGTCCATTTTGCACGAACAGCCATTGGCGCGATGGCCATGATCGACCCAGGGTACGACCCCAGGCGCCTACGCGCAGCACTACGAATGGTGACCGAAGACGTTCCAGATCTCACATAGCGGCGAGCGTCTTCTGCACCGGTCGAGCCAAAAGGGCGCACACACAGTTGTTTTCCGACCAGCAGAAAGAAAGTTCGAAGGGCTAACATGGATTCTAGACTTATGGGATCAAGCGCATACGTCACAGGCGGAGCGCAGGGTATCGGTGCGGCGGTCGTGCATCGCCTAGTATCCGAAGGCGTGCGAGTCGCGGTCTCCGATCGCGATGAGACAGCGCTCATGGCGCACCGAGACGAATGGACAGTCGATGGTCACGAGCCTGTGCTTATCGTCGCCGACTTGGGATCGGCAGACGGCGCGGTAGGGGCAGCAGAAGAAGCAATGGCGCGATTGGGCGATTGCCCGAACCTGCTTGTCAACAATGTCGGCGTTGCGATGTCGACGCCATTCGGTGAACTAACTGATGACGGCTGGCAGGCGTGCTTTGAACTGAACTTCATGAGCCACGTGCGAGCTTGTCGTGTGCTACTTCCTCGAATGCGTGAGAAGCCGGGCGCCGCCGTAGTCAATGTCTCCTCCGACCTGGCTAAGCAACCAGAGCCGGTTCCAGTCGATTACGGCTCGATGAAAACTGCACTGCTCTATTTGTCGAAAGCTCTGGCGATCGAGCACGCTCCGCAGGTTCGCATCAACGCGGTGCTCCCCGGACCTGTGTGGACCGGGCTGTGGTCGCGCCCTGGCGGCGTTGTTGATCGTTTGGCCGACCTATATGGTACCGACAGGGACGAAGCGTTGAAGATCTACCTGAAGGAACGGCAAATGCCTCTTGGCATCGCCGACCCAGACGACGTCGCGACCATGGTCACCTACCTGCTATCGCCACTCGCTTCGCACGTAAACGGCGCAGCCTTCGATATCGGGGGAACGATCCGCGGGCTGCTTTGAACCTGTCTTATCCGCCCGTTCACCGTGCCCGCAAGGACGGCAGGCAACAGAGGCATCGTTTGCCGCACGTCTCGCGGTAGCGCCCTCCTGCAGCTAACATCCGTTGGTCATCCAGGGAAGTGTGGTGATCCGGGTAACGCGTCGGCTTTGGCGAATTAGACCTGCAAGAATTCAACCCCCTAGGCCCTGCAGTCTTTAGGACCGCAGGGGTGAGCATGAACATCTCATGCGAAGTCGGAATACCGAGGACCGTCGGTCGCATCGGCTGCCGACGGTCCTCCAAAGGAGCAAATCAATGCCGACCCCAGACTTCATCCGCTCTCTGCGGCACAAGGTAGGGAAAGACCTCTTGGCCCTCTCAGGCGTGACGGCAGTTGTGTTCGATGACGACAAAGTCCTGCTGGTGCAAGGAACGGAAACGGGTGTCTGGGGGCCAGTTACAGGCATTATCGATCCGGGCGAAGAACCGGCGGATGCAGCAGTGCGTGAGACATTCGAGGAAACCTCTGTTCACGCTGTCCCTGACAAGCTCGCCATGGTGCAAGCGCTGCCGCCGCTGACCTACGCCAACGGTGACAGAGCACAGTTCCTGGATTTCGTGTTCAAGCTCAGCTGGACGGCCGGTGAGCCTTACCCTGCGGACGACGAAAACCACGATGCGAGGTGGTTCCGGCTCGATCAACTTCCCGAAATGCCGTCCATCATGTCCGACAGGATTGCGGCGGCCCTGGCCACCACTGAGATCACCCAGTTCAAATGGACGCCACCGGACGGTCGGCGTGTCCAACAGAGATCTGCTAAGACGGACTTTTCTGCATCAGTGGCGGCCGTCCTATTCGATATGGACGGCACTCTGGTGGATTCCAGGGCCGTGGTGGAAGCGGCGTGGGCCGACTTTGCCACCCAGCATTCGCTGGATCTCCCCACACTTTTACGCTTCGCGCACGGCCGGCAGACCCGGGACACGGTCGAACGGTTCCTTCCCCAGGGGCACGACGTTGAGGCTGCCGCGTCCAAGGTGGATGCGGAGCAACTGGAACGAACTGACGGGGTCATCGAGATACCGGGTGCGTCACGTTTTCTGGAAGCTCTCGACGACACACCGATTGCCATTGTGACATCGGCGACCAGGGACCTTGCAGTTAAACGGCTGATTGCAGCCGGGCTGAGGGTACCTTCCGTTCTGATCGCAGCTGAGGATGTCAGCATGGGAAAACCGTCTCCCGAAGGATATGCAAAGGCATTAGGCGAACTAGATGTTAGTCCCGAAAAATGCCTCATTTTCGAAGACGCTGAAGCTGGCATCGTGGCGGCCAGGCAGTCCGGGGTGAGACATACGATCGTGATCGGGAATCATACCTCCCTGACTACAGCTGGCTTGGTGCGAATGGCTGACTACACAGGGCTCAAGGCCAGTCGGCAAGGCGGCACGACGACGATCCGCAGCTGACACTGACGGCAGGGATCGACGTGTTCCCAACAGCCCAATCTTTGGTCAAGCAACCTGGACAGCATCGACAGTCGAAGGTCATCGTAATCCGGCCGGAATAGACGCCGCCGGGCCCGGTTGACGTCCCGGTCCACGGGCTGGGCAAGTCCGTCCAATGCGTCCCGCTGTGCCCCGATGAGCCCTGCCTTTTCGTGTTTGGGCAGCAGCAAGCGCCGGCACTGGCGGCGACCGCCAGGTTTCCGGCTCCTGTGGCCCCGGATGAGCGCCACTAGCATCGTGAAGCGGCTGGTGGGTGGCCTTGGGAACTCTTGTAGCGGCCGTCGCGGTTTCAGCCAGTGAGGGTTGCACGTGGAGTTTATTTCGTCCAGCAGCCGGCCAAGGGCCGGCCTCTCATAGCGCGCCCGGGCGCCCGTATCACCCCATAGAAGTCCCGTGATCGCCGGGACGGGTTCCGCCGAGCGACACGTCCGATCTAACGGCGCGGCGTCCCTTGAAAGGCGATAAGCCGCCATTGGTGCTTGACGAGATGCCAAACGGCGAGTGTTCGGGTATGTATTTCCGAGCGTCTCCCGTCCACCTCAACAGTGGCGTCCATCTCGCCGACGACGATGGCTGCGCCGTTCAGCACGGTGATGCTGTCAGTCGAAATTTGCAGGTCGGCATAACAAAGAGTTCCAGCAGAAAGGCGACGGAGGTATAACGCCTTCGTTTCGCGTGAGCCATTCGAGTGGGTGTATATAAGGCGGTCATCGAGCAAGCCACTGAGGTTTTCGATATCGGCAGCGCGCATGGCTAATGCGCGGCTGTTCTCCAGATCACGGATTTTGGTCTCTACCTCGATCATGTTCATCACAATCGTACGACCAGGCCCGCACGGCAGCACGTGACGTAACCGCTGCGGCGGCCGCCGACAAAGACCTCGTCTCCGTCGGCTAGCTCTTTCTCGGTAAACGGCGCGGCGCGGCGGCCCGTGAAACCTGACGTCTCCCCCAGGATGGACACGTCCTCATCGCCAACGGCCTTCGCAGCTACCCGCAACAACTCGTTGGAACTTACATCAAGGGCTGGCGCATGCGAAGGGCCGCTGACATGCTGCTGCACGTGCTCGAGCTTCGCTCGGACGTAAACGGCGAGGATGATACGCACCAAGCTTGCACTGATAGCACGCGCGACGGTTAGGCCTAACCCGTTGCCTGCTCCACTGACCAGCGCCGTCCGTTCCTGACGGGAGTCCAGGCTCAACCGCGCGGTATGTCCGGAATTCATGGAAACAGTGTATGCAGTTAGTGCTGGCTGTGCCTAGACCTTGATATCAAAGACTGGGTACAAATTGTGCGATTCTCAGCAACTGACCGGACAGTGAACCGCTGTTGCCGCGGATTCTTGCGAGCAGGAGGTCGAATCTCTGCAAGCCACCCCTTGACACCCCTCGGCCAAAGTGCATACATTACACGGAACAAGATGTGCTCGGGCGTCGGATCACCCAAGGGAAGCGGCGGCTTTGGACGGCGGCCCGCCTGGACGGCGGGGTTTCGCTCATCGAGTCACAGATGGAATACACGAGGAGGAATCATGCCCCAAGGGCTGCAGCGAGTGGTGCTTAAAGAGGAACGGGATGCCGGAGCACTCACCCGCACTGCCGTATCACATATCGGTTTCCGCGTGCCTGACCTGGCCGCAGCCGAGCGGTTTTATTGCCGCGTGCTCGGGATGGTGCGCCAGGACGAACTGCCCGACGGCGGTGTACGTCTTGGCTGGGGCGCCGGGCACCACGTCATGGACCTTGTTCAGGGCGAGGCAGGACTGGATCATTTCGCGTTTGAGGTCCGCGACGTCGATGGCATCGCGGGAATCTCGCGCCGTCTCAAAGCGGCTGGCTATGAAGTATCCGACCTCGACCCCTCGTATGTGGACGAGAGCGTAGGACCGATCGAGGCCATCGTCACCAAGACCCCGGACGGTACCCCCGTGCATTTCCACTCACAGGTCCAGCGCCAGGGTGAGAATGCGGCGGACACCGGGCGCCGGCCGATCAAGTTCCAGCACACCACCATCGGAACGGATGCCATCCAGCCGATGATCGACTTTTTCGTCAACACCATCGGGTTCCGTATCAGCGACCAACTGGCAGACGGCCGTTTTTGCTGGTTGAGGAGCGACCGCGACCACCACACCCTTGCCGTGGTCAACGTCGGAACCCCGGGGGTTCTGGATCACTACTCCTATGACCTCGCCGAATGGGAAGACTTTAAGTCCTGGTGCGACCGACTTACCGAACTCGACGTGCCTGTGGCATGGGGTCCTGGCCGGCACGGCCCGGGAAACAACCTGTTTGTCTTCTTCGATGACCCGGCCGGCAACCACATTGAGTTGTCTGCGGAAATGGAGAAGTTCTACGACGATCACGTCACCTACGTACCGCGCCGGTGGAGCCCGGACCCGTTCAGCGTCAACATGTGGGGCGGCCAGAAGCCGGCCTGGCGCAAGACCAGCGAGGAGGGACGGATATGAGGTACATCTCTTACACCGTCAACGGCAAAAATCATGTGGGTGTCCTGGAGGGCGACAGCATAGTTCCGCTCATTGGCCTGGAAGCCATTGATGCGAACCACGGAACGGACGAGCTGCGGAACGCCGGCCGCCGCGAGGAGGACCGCACCCCGCTGGATGCGGTGAAGGTGCTTCCGGCAAGCCCCTCCCCCGCACGGGTGCTGTGCGTGGGGCTGAACTACCGCTCACACATCCTGGAAACAGGACGGGACCTGCCGACATATCCGGTGCTGTTCCCCAAGTACGCATCGAACCTGATTGGTGCCAACGACGACATCCAGCTGCCTCCCGAGTCAACGGAAACGGACTACGAAGGCGAACTCGCAATCGTCATCGGCAAGCGGGGACGTCGGATCGACCCGGCTGCCGCCATGGATCACGTCCTGGGCTTCACCGTGGCCAATGACATCACCATGCGCGACTTCCAGTACAAGACCCATCAATGGCTTCAGGGTAAGGCGTGGGACCGCAGCACACCGCTCGGACCGGTCATCGTCACCCCCGACGAGTTCGAACTGGACACCGCCAGCATCAGGACCATCCTCAACGGTGAAGTCGTCCAGGAAGCACCCGTCAGCGACCTGGTCTTCGATGTGCCCACACTTGTTGGGCAGATTTCCACCTTCACCGAACTGCAACCAGGCGACGTCATCCTCACCGGAACCCCCGGTGGGGTCGGCTACCGGCGGAAGCCCCGCCTCCTCCTCGCCCCCGGGGACGTCGTGACCGTTGAAGTCGACGGAATCGGTGCGGTCACCAACACCGTGACCGCTGAAGTTGTCGAAGCTTCCGCTGCGACAGAATCAGTCGCCGCGGCGGCAATCAACTAGGCCCCCTCCTACGCCCGGGCCGACGTTCCTGGACCGGAACGGTCTGGAAGCGTCGGCCGGGCAGCCAAACAGAAAGAACCCCATGAAGACACAAGCCGCCGTCGCTCACCCACGAGGTGAACGGTTTGAGTTCAACGACCTGGACCTGGGGCCCCTGACCGCAGGCGAGGTGAGGGTAAGGATGGTGGCGTCCGGGGTGTGTCATACAGACGCAGCCGTCAGGGACGGCATCATCCCCACGCCCCTGCCGGCGGTCCTGGGGCACGAAGGCGCCGGCGTCGTCGAAGAAATTGGCCCCCATGTCAGGGGCATAGCCGTCGGCGACCATGTCGTTCTCTCGGCGAACTCCTGCGGTCATTGCCGCCAATGCGTTTCGGGACGACAGGCCTACTGCCACGAACTGTTCGCCCGAAACTTCGCGGCCTCCAGGCCGGACGGATCAAAATCCCTCAGCATCGAGGGAACCGAGATCGGGTCAACTTTCTTCGGCCAGTCCTCATTCAGTGCCTACTCCAACGTGGCTGAACGCAGCATCGTCAAAGTAGACCCGAATGCCGACCTGACGCTGCTGGCACCGCTGGGCTGCGGCATCAATACCGGGGCCGGAACGGTTCTGAACGAGTTCCGTCCGGGACCGGGCGCAGCTTTAGCGGTGTTCGGTTCAGGGGCGGTCGGGTCGGCCGCCATCATGGCGGCCAAAGTCACCGCGACAACCAGGATCATCGCCGTCGATGTCATCCCTGAACGCCTCGAACTGGCCAAGGAGCTCGGTGCAACCCACGTCCTGAACGGCAACGACCCGGACCTGGGCAAGCAACTGCTGGAAATCACCGGAGGCAACGGCCTGGATTTCGCCCTCGATACCACCGCCCGGCCCAGCATCCTCCGCACCGCAGTCGACAGCCTTGCCATCCGCGGGGTGGCAGCAGAAGTTGGCTCAGCGAAAGCCGGCACAGAAGTGCCCCTGGAAACAGGTGCATCCCTGAACCGCGGATGGGGCGTCAGGACAGTCATCCAGGGCAGCTCCGTGCCCCAGATCTTCATCCCCGCCCTGATTGAACTCTGGCAACAAGGCCGGTTCCCCTTCGACCGGCTCATCACCACCTACCCCTTCGCATCCATCAACGATGCCCTCGACGACGCCAAGAACGGCACCGTCATCAAACCCGTCGTCGTCTTCTGAACCCCGCCACGACCTACCTAGGAGAGACCATGACCTACACACCGTTTCACGCCACGCCCGCCCGTCACTTCATTGACGGGGACTGGGTCGCCGAGGGTCCCCTCCGGGACTCGACCAACCCCGCCACCGGCGAAACCCTGGGCCAGTTCCACGAAGCTGACCAAAACATCGCCAAGAAGGCCATAGACGCTGCTGTCAATGCCTTCGACAGCACTGAATGGCGCCGCAAAAGGGAATTGCGCGCATCCGTACTGTGGCAGCTGGCGGACCTCCTGGAAAAGAACCTGGACACCCTGGCTCGGGCAATTTGTCTCGAGAACGGCAAACCCCTGGCCCAGGCCCAGTTCGAACTGAGCATCGCGGCCCCGAAGCTGCGCTACTACGCAGGCCAGGCCCTCACTGACCATGGCACCGCTGCCCAGGTCTACGACGGCGCGACATCCTTTCTGCTCCGCGAGCCGCTTGGCGTCGCGGGCGTTATCGCTCCCTGGAACTCACCCGGAATCCTCTCCATCCGGTCCATCGCGCCTGCCTTCGCTGCCGGCTGCACAGTTGTGGTGAAGATGCCGGCTCAGACCGGGTTGACCAACAGCCTGATCGCCGAACTGTTCGCCCAGGTCAAGGACCTTCCCGCCGGGGTTTTCAACCTCTTCACCGGAACAGGCAACGCGGCCCGGGAAATCGTCCGGTCACCCAAAGTGCAGGTCATCTCCTTCACGGGCAGCACCACAGTCGGCAAGCAGATCGCCACCGAAGCGTCCGGGGAACTCAAGCGGCTGTCTCTCGAACTGGGCGGCAAGGGCCCGATGATCGTCTTTGACGACGCCGACCTTGACGCGGTGGTCCCCGCATTGACCCAGGGCATTACTGTCTTCGCCGGACAGTTCTGCATGGCCGGAAGCCGGATTCTTGCCCATAAGAACATCGCGGAAGAGTTGAGCCAGCGCCTGGCCGATGCGTTCAAGCGTGTTGTCGTGGGCCCGGGGATTGATCCTGATACCGAGATGGGTCCGTTGATCGACCAAAGCGCTGTCGAACGCGTCGACGCCTTCCTGGAAGAACACGCCCAGCCGGAGGACTTCATTGTCCGCGGTGGTCGCGTTCAGGGACCAGGTGCCTTCTATTTGCCGGCGCTGGTCTCAGTTCAGGACCTCAACTCGCCTCTGATTCAGGAGGAAATTTTCGGTCCTGTGGCCACGTTCGAGGTATTCGAAGACGAAGATGAGGCCATCCTTCGCGCCAACGCCACCAAGTACGGCCTTGCCGCGTCAGTCTGGACCCGCGATGGCGGCCGCTCGCTGCGGGTGTCCTCCCGGATCGACGCCGGAACGGTCTGGACAAACGCCTGGGCCCAGATCCTGGACCAGTTCGAAGAAGGCGGCTACAAGCACAGCGGACAAGGCCGACTCAACGGCCCCGGCGGCCTCGCGGAATTCCAAGAGGTCAAGCATATCTACCGCACGCACGCCTAAATTTGTGTCCTCCGCCGAGATAGGGACTGTGCTTCTGCGAATCATTTGGCGACCCGATTCGCAGAAGCACCGGCGGAGGCCCACACGATGCAACCCACTGATCAACCCCTATTCAAGAAAGAGCTGAAGAGGAAATGAAGGCACGAACAGCAGTCATCGCCAACCGAACTGCTCATAAAGCTGCACTGACGGACTGGACGGAGCTCCAAGAGGGAGACCCCGTCGAGATCATAAAGAACGCACAGACAATCGAAAAGGGCCTGACCGAAGAGGTCTCGCTCAGCGGAAATGTCCTGTGGCTCAAGGCCGAGGGCGTTGAGACACGTAGACTCTACGCGAAATCCGACGGCGTGCTTATCCGCCGCGCATGAAGAGTCCACGGCTTAGACCCGGCCCACAGAACGAAGGCTACACACGGCTTAACGTGTGAGACGCGCAGTACCTGAGCCACACGACCCGAGCACCGCTCCTCCAGTCAAGGTCCTTGGCGGCAGCAGATGCTGCTCTGCAAACTCGAGCTCAATCCGGCTGCTAGAAAGTGCTGATCCTTTGCGTCTCGGGTTTGACTCTAATGCGCCAATATCGGATTGGCGATTGGGCAAACCAATAGCTCATTTCGCCGTTACTGGTCCGTCTGGCAACGCTTTACCTAGCCACTAGCGGGAGAGATGACCGCAGGAAATGCCGTCGGCTTTCCCTTCAAAGACGAAGGCCTGCAGGATGCATTGACTGCAAAAGCGGGGATGATTCCACCCCTCTGCAGAACGCACACAAAATCATCAGCAGGACAGGCTGGTACGCCGCCGTATGTCCGTCATGAGCAAGCCTTGGCGACCTGGGTTCCCCTGACGCGTAGGCAGAAGGATCGCAAGCCATTGAACGACGCGGCCGTGTATTTTTACGATCCCCTCGGAGATTCCCCTGAAGGGCCAACTGCGGTTACTGCCGTGTATCGGTCGAACCGGAGGTCGAGACGGCCACCGTCGGAGAGGTACAAACAGGAAAGACGCGCTGAGGCACTCGACTCCGTGTCACAGGCACTGGAGGCCCTGAAAGCAGACCGGGCGGCCCGAGGCGGCACTTTTCGGGGTTGAGCGATGAAGCCCTGGGTGAAATAGATGGACCTGCATCATTCGCAAATTTGCATGCATCTTCACCCAAAGTTGGGCTCTTCTACCTTGCCGTCGTCCCGCAGTTCATACCCCACGGCGGCGACATCATGGCTACCTCGATGATCTTGGGCTGTATCGAAGCGGTCGTTGGATTCATGTATTTGGCTGTAGTCGTTGCCCTTATTGCGAATAAGGCGATGGCATGGCTGCGCCGGCCCAAAGTCAATGCGGGTATCGAACGGGCAAGCAGCGGAATCCTTGCAGCTCTTGGCGCCGGAGTCATTGTCTCCGGCGCCAGCAGCTGATCCTTCCCCCTGTACAAGGGGTCGGAGCATGGTTGCCCGCCCGTGTTTCCGAAGCTCATAGTGACCCACTCCCCTTGTGGCGATTCCTGCCTCATGAGCGTGAAGAAGGTCGATGAGGAGAAAGGGCAAGGGCCTGTGCGCGCCGCCGTTGATACGTTCGCGGCTGACGATCAAGCCCTGCTTCAGCAACGCTTCCGAAGCCGGCCGGGACTCACGGCTAAACGCGGACAAGTGACCGTTCGGGTTGCCCGTCTGGCGATTACGGTCCTACAGATGGACCCTGAGGGACATCTGTAGGACCGGCGCCGCTGAGGCTATGGGTGAGGCTCCACGGTTCTGTGAATTCCGCGGATGGATCTTCCAGGCCCAGTGCGATACGTGCCGCGCGCGCGCCTTGCGAATCGAGTGATTGCCGGACGCTGGTAATACCAAGGTCCAACGCGTCTTCGGATCCGTCGAATCCCCCAAGCCGCACGGGAGGTTTTCCGTGTCGGCTTTTGTCGAGGGCATGATGAGCGGCGATCGCCTGCTGATCGCTCATCGCAACTAGTGCGTCGACTGCGTAGCCAGTGGCCATGAGGGCCCTCATCGCCTGCGATGCATCGCTTGATTGGTTGTGGGAACAAACCGCGACGGGGATCGAATCCCAGTCATGCCCCAGTAACTTAGCTGCGTCCTTGAATCCCGCGAGCCGGTTCCGCGTGACGGGGAACGGAACATTGTTCGATTCAACGCCGTAATGGATACCAGCCAAGCGGCTCCGGTCCAGGGGGAACGAAAGCACGCCGGGCGCCGCAGCATCAGACCACACCGCCAGTGCCAAGTGCCTCGCTGCGGAGCGGTCATCAATTCCGACAAGGGAAAAGCCCTCGACGGCGGGGCCTCCCTGGACGACAGCGGGACGCCGGGTGTCCTGTATAGCCCCCAGCACGGGATCGTCTGCCGTGGTCGTCCACACGACGAAGGCATCCACACCCGCACTGGTGATTCGGTCGGTGTCCGTCTTCTCTCCGGTGGTAGGGATGATCGTCAGCCCATACCCGGCCGCGGCGCACTCACGTGCGATTCCCGCAACAAACGTGGTTGCCTGCGGGTCTTCGAAGATGTACTCGAGGCTCTCCCCCAGGACCAGTCCAAGTGTCCGTAGTCCGCCCGTGCGTAAGAGCCGCCCGCTGGGATCAGGTCCTCGAAATCTTAGCCGTGCGGCCGCGTCGAGAACCTTTTGACGGGTTCCCGCAGCCACACGATCCGGTCGACTGAAGGCATACGAGGCTGTCATCCGGGAGACCCCAGCGGTCCTTGCGACATCGTCCAGGGTTACGCGGTCTTTGTTTGTTCCCACTAGATCAGTCTAGTTGTGTAACGCTACAACCATTGTGTATCGTTACACATGTGTTTTCCATGCCGCCCTTTGTCCGTGCCCCGTTCTGGGGGTTTGCTGCTTTTGGAGCATTCTGGGGCGTATGGGGGGCTTCCATCCCACGCCTTCGGGAGCAGGCTGGAGTCTCTGACATGGAACTTGGAGTCTCGCTCCTCTTCGTGGGGGCGGGCGCATTACCCGCTATGTTCATCATCGGGCGGCTGCTTGACCGTTTTGGGCTGTGGCTGGCCGGTCCGCTGCTTCTAAGCCTTGGCCTGGCGGGTGTAGCTGTCGCCAGTACCGCCAGTGCCGGCCTGGTCGCACTGTGCGCCGGCATGGCAGTGGTCGGCGCGACGAGCGGCGCCGCCGACGTCGCTTTGAACTCCCTCGCTGGTCGCGCTGAACACCGCGCCGGCCGACCCGTCATTACACCTGCCCATGCCACCTTCTCCACGCTGGTTGTCGTCGCAACATTGACCGCGGGGACGCTCAATTCCATCGCTCTCCCCTCGCTCCTCCCCTTTGCGATCGTGGTCGCAGCAGCGGCAGCTGCGTGCGTGGCCATCGTCTTGGGCACGCGAACATCTTCCTTTCAGCACGAGCAAACTTCCCCCACTGAAGACCGTGCCCACGCGCGCATCAGCACTCTTCCCGCCAGCCTTCTCCTGGGCGTAGGCGCATTGGGAGCATTAGCCTTCGCGAGCGAAAACGCGCACCAGAGTTGGAGCGCAGTCTTCCTTGAAGACGAGCTATCGGTGCCTCTTGGAGTGAGCGCGTTTGGACCTGCTGTATTCGCTGCTGTTGTCGCCATCACTCGGTTCTCTGTGAGCCACATTGCACCCCGCCACGCTCGGAAACAGCTCCTTGTTGGGGCCGCCGCCGCGGCGCTCGGCACGACCGGTTTAGCCCTCGCCCCCACGCTGGTCGTCGCCCTTGTCGCACTCGGCCTCGCGGCTGCCGGCACAGCCGTCCTCTTCCCGACTCTCGTTGGAATCGTCTCGCGGACGGTGACAGAGACCCATCGCGGCCGCGCGACCTCACTCCTGACGGTCGTCGCATACACAGGGTTCCTCGCAGGCCCTCCCTATGTGGGCCTTCTCGCGGGCGCGGTCAACCTCCAAACGGCAATGATCGGTGTTGCTGCCCTGACCGCAGTGATGGCCATCCTGGTCCCCGTCATCATTCGCCGACCCGCTTGACCCATTCCGACCACTCCAGGCTCGTTTACAAACCCGTCCCGGGTTCAAACGCATGACCGGTAATAAGGCGTTCGAAGAAAGTCTGACAGGGACACCCACAGCCTTCTGGACAAACCACCACATCTGAGAGGACATCATGATCATCGAATTCCTGGCCGTTACGGCTGCCGGTAAGGCGACTGCAAGAAGCGCCCTACCAAATGCCCCTCAGGTAATTGAGATTCCCAAACAGCGCTCACGGCGTAACCGTGCCATTCGCGGACGGATAGCAACAATCCTGCACAACCTCGCGTGGTCTGTTGAATCAGAGGATGTTCCACCTCAGGGCTAGATATGCTCTGATGATGCTTGATGTTTCTTCGTGCGCCCCGGTCATGTACCGGAAAGCCCGGCGCCAACGAGTAACCGATTGTCCAGGTGGCTCCGGAGGTGCAGGTCCTCAAAAGGGCTCTGGGCTGACTCAGAATAGGGCTCGTGAGACTGTAAACGTTCTACCCGGAACCAGTGCCTCCAGAGCCTGTAAGACTTCAACCGCCGGTAGGACGTACGGGAGGCGAGAGACACACCACCATGCGTCAGGTCCCCTTAACGAAATCGGGGATGATGGGGTGATGTCGGACAGCAACGTGTAGTCATATCTCGAAGCCGTCGTGGAGGTTGCCCGGGAGGTGCTCGGCACGGAGTTCGCCGGGGCGTACGCGGCCGGATCGGTGGCCCTGCATGCCTTCCAGCGTGGCCGTCGCGATATCGACATTGCCCTGCTATGCCGAAACCCACTGAGCCAGACCGTAAAGCAGGAGTTGATCGCTCGGTTGCGGCACAGCGCCCTGCCGTGTCCCGCGCGCGGATTGGAACTAGTGGTCTACACCCGGGCTGCGGCGCAGTCGGGAACCCCGAACCCGGGCTTCGAACTCGAGTTAAAAGACGGCCCGGCCATGGCCTTCCGGCAGAGCCTTCAACCCGCCGACCGTCCGGCCGCCGACGGGTTCTTCTGGTACGGGCTGGACCGCAGCATCCTGCATCAAAGCGGCCGGGTGTTGGCCGGACCACCGGCATCAGAGGCTTTCGCAGAGCTACCACCGGATGATCTGCGGCACCTGCTCATCGACTCGCTGCACTGGTGGATGGCACTGACCGGCCAGGCTGGCGACGGACCTGCAGCCGGAGCTGATGATGCAGTCCTAGGGGCCTGCCGGGCCCTGGTCCGGCAACGCTACGGAAGGTGGCTGTCAAAAGTCGACGCCGCCCGCCGACTCCTGGCGGCCGGTTACGAGCCGGCAGCGGTAATCGACCGGTCAATTGCCGCACGCTCCGGAGGCCCGCCGCCCACAGGCGGCAAGCACGGACATTTCAGGAAGGCGTTCTCAAGGACATCCTGACCGCAACCTGACTGCTTCACTCAATGCCGGCGAAACGGCCTACTGTCGGACCCCAAAAGGTACGTCATCAACGTGGCCCCGGGGGAGATGAAGCGGATTTCATGGAGCGAAGGCACACCTGCCGGACACACAAATCTTCTCACCAAGCCACCCACCAACGCTGCGTAAGGTCTCTAGTAGCTCCTTCGAAACGACCACTAACCCATGTTCCGGCCGTAGGATTTGTCACCGGAGGCCAGCAATGAAACAGATGGAATCGGCAATCATAGCCCACCGCTTCGGCAGCCCCATCGAAGTCTGCCAGCATCCAGCGGAGCCAATGGGTATAACGCGTTGGCCTAATCGGATCCGACTATCGTCTGTTTCGGAAGCTTCAACAACACCGACGCCTTCGAAACCGGCGATGGGACTATCTCATTAACGGTGTATCCGGCGGTTTCTTTTAGTAGCTTTCGGCTGCCGGGAATCGGTCGCTGAAAGTGATGGCGAAGGCGTTCAAAGCGGGCTTCCAGCGCATTGTCCATCGGGTCCTGCCGGCACCGGTCGGATCGAGGGATCGGGTGACCAGATACAGGCACTTTAGCGCAGCCTGCTCTGTCGGGAAATGACCCCTCGCCTTCACGGCCCGCCGGTACCTGGCGTTCAGAGATTCAATTGCGTTGGTCGAACAGATCACGCGCCGGATTTCCACGTCATAGTCCAGGAAGGGAATGAACTCCTCCCACGCGTTCTCCCACAGGCGCACGATCGCCCCGTACTTCCTGCCCCAGCGCTCCGTGAGCTCCTCAAACGCCGCCCTTGCCGCCGTGGCATTGACCGCGGTGTAGATCGGCTTCACATCGCGTTTGAGGGCGTCCCAGTCCTGCCTCGAGGCCAGACGGAACGTGTTCCGGATCAGGTGGATAATGCACGTCTGCACCGTCGTCAGCGGCCAGACGTTGGTGACAACCTCGGGCAGGCCCTTGAGCCCGTCACAGACGAGGAAGAAGGTGTCCTTCACGCCGCGGTTCTTGATGTCGGTCAGCACGCTCATCCAGAACTTGGCGCCTTCCCCACCGGTCCCGGCCCAGAGGCCCAGAATGTCCTTCTCGCCCGCGAGCGTGACCCCGATGGCGGCGTAGACGGGCCGGTTGGCCACCTGCCCGTCCCTGACCTTGACGACAATAGCATCAATGAAGATCGCGGCGTACACCTCGTCCAGCGGCCGGTTCTGCCACGCCGCCATCTCCTCAAGCACCCGGTCGGTAATCCGCGAGACCGTCTCCTTCGAGACCGAGGCGCCGTAGATTTCGGCGAAATGGGCGCTGATCTCCCCGGTGGTCAGGCCCTTGGCATACAGCGAAAGGACCATCTCATCAACACCGGTCAGCCGGCGCTGGCGCTTGGCGACGATCTTGGGCTCGAACGTGCCGTCCCGGTCCCGCGGAACGTCAATGTCCACCGGGCCTGTCGTCTCTGTCAGCACGGTCTTGGGCCGGGTGCCGTTGCGCGAGTTGGCAGTGACCTTTGCAGCCGTGTCGTGCCGTTCATAACCGAGGTGCTCGGTCAGTTCCTCGTCCAAGGCGGTCTCGATGACGGTCTTGGTCAGCTGCTTGAGCAGACCGTCCGGTCCGGTCAGGGACAGGCCCTGTTCCTTGGCCATCCTCACCAGCTCCCGCGCGGCCTCGGCCTCGGACTTCTCTGTCAGTTTCTCAACGGTTTTCGTACTCGGCACAGCCTCAAGTGTTGCGGCCATATCGGGCTCCTCCCCGCCAGGCTCACCGCCCGGCGTGTCGAGCCGGATACACCGTTAATTCCACAGTCCCCCGGCGATAAAAGGCAGTGCTGTCCTTGACCGGTAGTCGCCCGTTACAGGGATCAGGTCCGATGGGTTTATCGGAGACGCGGCCACGAGTCCTGCAGCATGGGCGGCCGTCGACGAACCGCTGGTATGCACCGGGCCCGCCGTAGCCTTCGTGCACCGTGTACTACTGGACGCCGTCGTAGCCCCAGTTGTGCGTCCCGTTGAACCGTTGACCGGCAGAAGCTCGATGAAGTCGATGCCCAGGTCCACTAGGTAGCCCAGCTTCTCCGCGGCGGCGTCCTGGGTTCCTTCGGGCGTGAAGGTGCCCACGTGGAGCTCGTAGATGGCGGCTCCCTGCAGGTCCTGGCCTCGCCACCCGGAATCCTGCCAGGCGTAGGCGGAAGGATCGTAGGTCCGGGTCTGTTCGTGGACGCCGGCGGGCAGCCGCCGGGAGCGGGGGTCCGGAACGGGGGTGGTGTCCCCGTCCAGCAGGTAGCTGTTATCCACGTCGCCGTCCGCGGGGGCGTCGGGCGCCGTCCACCATCCCTCGGACCAGGGCGACGTTTCCTTTTCTGCATGGGGTACTGCCGGCCGTCAGCCAACAACACCACCGACGAAACGTCCGGCGCCCACACATCGAAGCGTTCGGGTCCAACATTGACCAGAGTCATGCCTTTTCTCCATCCACAGGTGCCAGCAGGGCCACCGGATAGCTACCCAGGACCTCCGCGACCGAAACCCGGCGTGGCCCGTAGCTGGCTCCCGTGAGTTCGTCACGCACGGCAGTGGAAAGGTCGACGGCAGTGTTCCGTCGGCCCCCGCCGTGTTTAAGCGCGGATGCATGCCTGCCCTACGCGGCGCTGATCCACGCCCGGACGCCCGGGGCGGATCGCTTTCGAAGGGCTCAGGTGAACATGCTCGGCGCGAGCGGTAAGCTCCTGCAACAGTGAAGCATCCATGCGGACCGACACCACTTCGCTTGAGCCTTCACTGGTTGAGCGGCGGCCTTTCTTGCGCAACTGCTCGGCTGGTACCCACTGTAGCTGCCCGTTTCTAAGTTGGTGGTTGAGCTACACCCCAACCTGACGTCAGGGACCAGACACAAGGGCTGTCAGAACAGGGTTTGTTTTGTCTTTGTTGACGCTGGATCAAGAGGGTCTAGAGGTCAACCTGACATCAACCGACCGGAATGAAGCACCGTACCGGACCTGTTCAGGTTTGGGGCTCTCGCTTAGGGTTCCTGGTTTCAGGGGCCGCTGGGACACGTTAGCTCTTCCGTGGAACGGTCTTCGATAGTACGTTTTTCGTCGCCACTCTTTCCGTAGGGACCAAGGATAACGTGCCCTTGTCCGTTCCACGGCGGTTATTGGCAGTGATTGTCCAAGTAACCGGAATTGTCCCCGCCAGTCCGTCTGCTCGACTGAGGAGACTGATAGGCCAAGTTATGACGGATTCCTCTGTGGCGATATCTCCCAGGTCAAACAGAACTTTTACAGAGCCCGGCAGCCTTTCCACTGTTGGACGCTGAGGATTGTGCATCATGCCCGGCCGGAAGGCGAGGTTTTGAGCCAGTGTTGAATGCATGAAGGAAGATTTTTCCCTTCCAACAGGTAGTGGCTGCCTCGGCCAGCCCGGTTGGGGATCATCCGTCACCACACCTACGTCAGCCGAAATATGCAGTGTAAGGCGAGCAGAAAGCATCGCTTCATCCGTCGTGTTTGTAATTCTCAATGTGCTCTGACTGCCACGGGTGGAATGCCAGATGTGGCTGAGCCAACTAGGTATCGTGGTCTTGCAATCCTCGATGTACTTGTTCAGGTCCCGTTTATATTCACTGAGGGTTTGCTTTCCCGGGGTTAATGACATGAGCAAATCTTGACCAAAATCAAACGGCCCTGACCGAGTCGGCGCTTCAGGCTCTTGCTGGGCGAACAGATGCTTCCGATGTTCGTCAAGCCATTCTTCAGTGTCTGATGCATCGAGCCAGAAGATTGGGGAGCGGTGATTCCATTCGATGTTGACTTCCGGCTTTAGCTTCTGGAGCCCGCCAATCAAGCGACGCTCTAGGCGTCTAATATCCTCTGCAGTCGCCACTTCGGTGCTAGTCCCTGAGCGGACAAAGATCGTTCCATTTCGCCACAGGCGCTCTTTAGGGCCGCTGTAGTCAGTGAACTCCTTCTCCAAAGCGTAGATATGAGCGGCCCGAGGAACCGCAAGCATAGTTATGACCGCAACATCGACTTCGCCAAAACGGTCATAGTCCAGAACAATCTGAGGTCCACGCGTTCCTAGATACGACTGAATCTGCATGGATACTGTTGCGCCGTCCGCCTTTACAACACCTTCAGCACGATTAGTGTCGATCCCGAGAACAAGATAGGCCTCGCCTCCGAAGTACCTTGCGGATACGGCCGGATCTCTATTGGCGAAGCCAAGGATGAGACGGGCAAGGGCCCCTACTTTCTTCTTATCTGAAAGGTCCCACTCACTCTTCAGCTCCATAGCATCGGTTTCGTCACCCAAGATGCCTTCGGAAATGGCCTTGAACAGCTGTGGGTGATCCTGCACAGACAGCGGCACAGTTCGGTCTAGTGAATGGTTCAAAAACAAGATTTCCCTTGGCTGGATACTTAGGCGAAGACGACACAACTGTGGCCGCCGGGCATCACAGCCAACATACAGGGTGCTTCCCGGTCTATTGTCCGAACCCCAGCTTCAGAGGCTCCGGAATATATTGCCAAAGAGGGGCCCCTGCGCAACCCTCAGGCGGCAACCGCCGGAAGCTAAGGCGACGGCCGCGACGCCGAACCACTGTCCTAAATTCATCGGCTTCGGGATCAGCCGCGAGTTGAAGCCCCCGAAGTCAATGGGGATCCAACAGCTAAGGCGTCAAGCTGTTTATCCGGGACTGTGGAATTAACGGTGTATCCGGCTCGACACGCCGGGCGGTGAGCCTGGCGGGGAGGAGCCCGATATGGCCGCAACACTTGAGGCTGTGCCGAGTACGAAAACCGTTGAGAAACTGACAGAGAAGTCCGAGGCCGAGGCCGCGCGGGAGCTGGTGAGGATGGCCAAGGAACAGGGCCTGTCCCTGACCGGACCGGACGGTCTGCTCAAGCAGCTGACCAAGACCGTCATCGAGACCGCCTTGGACGAGGAACTGACCGAGCACCTCGGTTATGAACGGCACGACACGGCTGCAAAGGTCACTGCCAACTCGCGCAACGGCACCCGGCCCAAGACCGTGCTGACAGAGACGACAGGCCCGGTGGACATTGACGTTCCGCGGGACCGGGACGGCACGTTCGAGCCCAAGATCGTCGCCAAGCGCCAGCGCCGGCTGACCGGTGTTGATGAGATGGTCCTTTCGCTGTATGCCAAGGGCCTGACCACCGGGGAGATCAGCGCCCATTTCGCCGAAATCTACGGCGCCTCGGTCTCGAAGGAGACGGTCTCGCGGATTACCGACCGGGTGCTTGAGGAGATGGCGGCGTGGCAGAACCGGCCGCTGGACGAGGTGTACGCCGCGATCTTCATTGATGCTATTGTCGTCAAGGTCAGGGACGGGCAGGTGGCCAACCGGCCCGTCTACGCCGCCATCGGGGTCACGCTCGCGGGCGAGAAGGACATTCTGGGCCTCTGGGCCGGGACCGGTGGGGAAGGCGCCAAGTTCTGGATGAGCGTGCTGACCGACATCAAGAACCGCGGCGTGAAGGACACCTTCTTCCTCGTCTGTGACGGGCTCAAGGGCCTGCCCGAGGTTGTCACCAACGTCTGGCCGCTGACGACGGTGCAGACGTGCATTATCCACCTGATCCGGAACACGTTCCGTCTGGCCTCGAGGCAGGACTGGGACGCCCTCAAACGCGATGTGAAGCCGATCTACACCGCGGTCAATGCCACGGCGGCAAGGGCGGCGTTTGAGGAGCTCACGGAGCGCTGGGGCAGGAAGTACGGGGCGATCGTGCGCCTGTGGGAGAACGCGTGGGAGGAGTTCATTCCCTTCCTGGACTATGACGTGGAAATCCGGCGCGTGATCTGTTCGACCAACGCAATTGAATCTCTGAACGCCAGGTACCGGCGGGCCGTGAAGGCGAGGGGTCATTTCCCGACAGAGCAGGCTGCGCTAAAGTGCCTGTATCTGGTCACCCGATCCCTCGATCCGACCGGTGCCGGCAGGACCCGATGGACAATGCGCTGGAAGCCCGCTTTGAACGCCTTCGCCATCACTTTCAGCGACCGATTCCCGGCAGCCGAAAGCTACTAAAAGAAACCGCCGGATACACCGTTAATGAGATAGTCCCGTTTATCCAGTCCAAACCCGACTCCACTACTTTCGTTGTAACCGTTGTAGCTGCTGTCCGCGCCAACTCGACGGCAACCTTCAGGTAAGCGCTACCCTTATCCCGGGTCTCCGCAGTAACCGCCGTTGTTGTCAGTGCTCCGACTAATTGCATAGAAGCTGATCTGGCGGCCGCACTGCCGTCCGTCGCCAGGTTGTCCATTGTGAACCGCACTTGCTGGATTAGCTGGATTAGGTATCGCTTTGTGGAGTCCGTAAGGGAGTCATCGTTGCGGATCAAGTCTTCAGCATGTACCAGTGTCTCAAAGATGTTGGCTTGTACATCTCCGAATACTGGTTCCCACTTCACCACGTCAAGCATGGAAGCTAAGGAGTGAAGCATGTCCAGCGCAGGTTCGTCCACCAGGGGCTCGCTGCTAGCGGATGTCCAACCCGTGGTGGTAGCGAAGATCCCTTGATACCAGACAGGGACCTTCTTTCTGTAGACGGAAACGTCTGTTCCGGAATCCTCAAGAGCATTCAAGGCCATCTGAATGTCGCTTAGCCAATCAAGTGCCCGTTGGTGTTCTGCCCAAAAATTGGGTGAATCGGTGTTGCCGCCTCGAGCATTCAAAGCGCTTTGGTTAGGTGGTATTTCCCAGCTGCCGAAGAGCGCCAGTAGACTGCGTGCACTATTCATGTGTCCCCCATGTTCGAAAGTCTTGGTTTAGTCTATAGAGTTCGCTGCCCACAGCCGGGGACAATCCTGATGGGTTATCCACCGCTACTGCTGCTGAGGGAGCTTTCCCGATGGCTCCCGATTTCCAGCCGTGGATAACCCGGATTGACCCCAACTATGGGCAGCGCGCGCGGGCATCTTGAGCGTTTGGATAACAACATCCGGTTTAGAACAGCCCCGCTGGCGGTTCCTCACAGGGTAGAGGAATGAGTTTGGAGCGGTGGCCGTCGTCCGGGGTGCAGCCCTTGAACGGCCCGTCAGCTGAGAGCAGAACGGACATGTGGTGGTCTGCGTGGTCACGCCACCACACGCTCATCCCTGTGGTGCCGTCCAAGCGCAAGAACTCCCAGGCACGCCAGAGCGCTTCGAGGCGGCTGATCGCTTCGGCGTGCTTCCACCACTGCGGGCACCAGGTCACCCCGCCCTGCACGTTGAGCTGCCGGCGATAGCTGGTTGCCAGCTTGCCGCTGACGAATGCCGCCACGTTCGGGTAGAACAGCTCCGGGGCGTCCAAGTCCTCATCGGCCGGCTCCGCGAGGGCTGCCGTGTCCTCTAGTTCGTCGTCCCACTCCCCCAGGCCCTCACTCATTGGAGGTCCCCGCGGCGATCCACCGGCTCCCGGCCTGGGCCGCAGGTTTGTTCGCTGGTTCGTGTGCGGTGATGGAGGCGCGCACCGCGTCGGCCTGGGGCCCGCTCATCCAGGGCACGGTTTCCAGCAGTGCTGCTGGGGCGCCGGAGGCGAACATGATGGCGCGGCCACGGGGGAACGCGGCGAGTTCCGAGACGTCGAGGGTGCGTTCTTTGCGGTCGTCGTCGTGGCTGTAGGAGGTGCCTTGTTTGGAGCGGCTTCTGGTCATGTTGGAGTACCGGTATTCGCCCACGAGCTGTGCGAGTTCGTTGAGGAATTCGGCTTCGGCGACGCCGCCGCCGTAGACCTTGATGTTGGAGGCGCTCCAGAGTTTGCGCATCCCGTCACGGCCCCATACTTCAACGCCTTGTGACCAGGACTGAAGGATGGTCATCAGGACGATGCCGCGGGAGCCGTAGTGGCTGTAGAGGTTGGGGAGTTCGCGCCAGCGGCAGACGTTGGCTGCTTCGTCGAGGACTCCGACCATGGGGGTGGCGAGCCGGCCGCCGGGTGAGTGGACGGCGAGTTCTTCGGCGGCTTCGACTGTGGCCACGGTCAAAGCCGTGACCAGTGGCCCGGCGGTTCCTTTGCCTTCCTTGGACAGGCTGTACAGGGTGCCTTTGCAGCGGACGAATGCTGCGGGGTCGAACTGGGGCCGGGTGTCGTTGTCACCTTGGGGTGTGACCCAGCGGGCGACCTGTCGGTTGGTGAGGCAGGAGGCCATCTGCAGTGCCGTGCCGTACACGCCGCCTCGTTGCTTCTCGGGGGCGTTGATGACGCCGCCGACGGCGTTGGCGGTCTGGGTGAAGCCGTGGGCTTTGAGGATGTCCACGGCTTCATCGTCGGCGGGGCGGGTCAGCCAGGTGTGGACTTGGGTGATGGGGCGGCCGTCGAGGGCGGCGGCGAGCAGGAGCCCGGCGAGGAGGTCCTGGCCGGCGGGGTCGAAGTAGGCGTCGGTTTTGGCGTCCGGGCCGCGGGACCCTGCGGCGAAGTGGTCGGCCAGGCGGGCTGCGCGCACTTCGTCGGTGACGTAGGACAGGGGGTTCCACCACCAGGACGGTTCCTCGAGGGCGACGGACTGCGGGTCGAATACCCACACGGGTCCGTCGGCGGCGCGGACGTCGCGGGTTCCGTCGACGATGTCCCGCTTGTTCGAGGTCACGAGCGCCGCTCCCGGGGCGGCGAGGATCGCCGGGATTGCCCGTGAGGTGGTCTTGCCGGTGCGGGGTCCCCAGATGTCGATGTGCATGTCTTCCCAAGAGCCGTAGACCATCTGCCCGCCGAGGACGGTCTTGCCGACGGGGACCCCGGGTGAGCCTTTCACGCCGAGGCGTTCGGCGGTGGCCGTAGCGCCGCGCAGGCTCAGGGCGCGCAGGTCGCGTCCTTTGGCCATGTGCTGGGCGGCAGCGTCCACCCGGGACCGCTTGGACCGTTTCTTCAGCACCGCGCGGATCACCAGGACGGTGATGACGATGACGAGGACGCCGAAGCCGGCCAGGATCCAGGTGGCGGCCGCGGGCCAGGTGACTTTATGTGAGATCAGGCCGAAGACCAGTTCAAACGGGTTGACCGGCAGCGCCTGGCCGTCGCCGGACAGCCTGGACCCGAGGTGCACGGCGCCGGTGACCGTGCCGACGCCGACCCCCACGATGATGATGAACACCCAGAGCAGGATGGTCTGGGTGTCGAGCTGGGATCGTTTGCCGCTGCTGGGTGCACCCATCAGTTCTCCCTTTCGCCGCTGGTGCTGATCGTCCAGCGCTTATTGGTGTCGTGCAGGTTCTTTTCGACGCTGGTGAGTTTGAGCGCGACGGGTACCCCTGGTCTGCCGCCGACTTTGAAGAGGAATTTGCCCAGGCCCGGTCGGACGCGTTTGCGGGAGCCTCCGACGTCGGTCCATGACCCGGGGTCGGCCCAGGAGATGAGCCGGGCCTGTTCGGCGCGGGAGAGGGTGACGGCTTTGTTGAGCTTTTCCATTTCGGCTCCGGGGAGGGCGCCGCAGACGACCATGCCGGAGCGTTCGACGAAGCCGCGGGCTTTCATCCGTTCGGATTCGGTGGGCAGGGCTTCGAGGTCGCTCATGGTGTGGGTGATCATGGCCTGCCCGACGCCTTCGGTGCGGTTCAGCCGGGTGAGTGAGTCGACCCGGTCGACCATGCCTTCACCGGAGCGCAGGGCCCGCCAGAGCTCGTCCATGACGACGAAGTAGTTCCGTCGCGGTTCCAGGCCGGCGTCGGCCAGGGCGTGGGCGACTTGGACGGTCGCGAACCCGGTGGACCAGCAGGCCAGCAGGCACGCTGCTTGGATGTCGCGCTGGGTGTCGGAGATCCCGGAGAGGTCGAAGACGACGGGTTTGGTCAGGTCCATTGGCTGGTCGGTGGGGCGGGAGAACATGTCCGAGAACCGGCCGGAGCCGTCGAGGGAGTACAGCGACTGGCGCAGCTGGTCGGTCGCGTCGAGGTAGCGGGACATGTCGCCGCGGTCCAGGGCGATCGCCCGGAGCTCGTCGGGGGCGTCTTTGATGACCTCGATCAGGTCCCCAATCAACGGGACGCGGTCCAGGCGTTCGTCCAGGATGTGCAGGGCCCGGTCGATCAGGGATTCCTCGTGGGCGCTGGGCTTGGCGTTCCGCACTATGGTGATCAGCGCGGTGATCATGTTCAGGCGCCGGTTGTGCGAGTCGGCCATCAGCTGTTCGGCCAGCTTCTCCGCCTTCACCGCTGCAGCCAGCGACTGCTCGGCCGCGTCCTGGTCGCCATCGGGATCATTGAGGGCCTGGTTAGCGGTGGCCCGGTGTTCCTCGGCCGAGGCGAGCAGCCGAGCGGATGCGCCGGTCGCTTCGCCGGGGTCCAGGACGTTCAGGTGTCCGCGTCCGGGGCCGAGGCTGATGACCTGCCCGCCGAGGGCTTCAATCAGGTCAACGTAGTCCGGTTTCAGATCCCCAAGGATCAGTGGGTTGATGTTCCGGCCGGCCAGCCCGAGGACGATGTGCCGGACCAGGGTGGACTTGCCGTAGTGCGGCAGGCCCAGGACAAACATGGAGGGGTTGTTGATCATGCCGTGCATGAACCAGCTGATCGGGTCGGCCCCGAACGGGGCTCCGGTGTCGGTGTGAACGCCTATCGGCACACCCAGGATCGGGGTTCCGGATCCGCCCACAAACGGCCAGAGACCACAGACCTGGACCGAGGTTCCGCGCCATTCGTCCGCTGCAGTGACGTAGACGGCTTCGCCCTGGCCGCGGCCGCGCCAACCCCGCAGACCCGGGCGGCGTACCACCGCGGCCGCGAGCTTGCCGGCAGGCGCCTTCGCGGGCTGATGTTTGGTACGGCTGCCGAACATTACATGGCCTCGCGGATCTCTTCGGGCACCCTTAAGTGCTTGGGCAGCACCAGGCCCAGTGGCAGGGACGCAGCAAACGCCGAATCCTGGGAACCGAACGCACGCCGCAACAACAGGCGTGCCGACGGGCCGAGGTTGCCTTCCACGACGGCGACGGCATCCTCAAGGTCCCGGGAGGACAGGACCGTGGCGGTAACGACCATCCCGAAGTTGACCAGCCCGGCTCCCTTGGCTTCCTCCGCTGCGGTGGCCTGCGCCGCGCGGGCGTCGACCACGGCCCGGGCGGTGGGCCGGTTGGTCGAGGAGGCCCGGGTCAGGGCGCTGGTCTGGTCCGATTCGACGATGGCGGCCGCACGTCCGGCCTCGATCGGCCGGTACAGCAGGGTGACGCGTTTGCGGGCGATCTCGCCATGCGGTGCGACCAGGCGGCCCAGCGCGGAAGAGAGAATGTGGCCGCGCGGTGCGCCGGTCATCGTCCAGGACACCGAGTGCCCCGAATCGTGGCGGTAGCCGTCCCAGTCCGCTTGGTGGGCGGAGGGTCCGACGTCGCCCCAGTTCATGTCCACGGGTGTGCCCTGGTAGTGGGCTTCGTCAATGAGCCGTGCCGCTGCCGGGTCGTATGCGACCCGGACGACCTCGCAGAGTTCCTGCGCGTTCAGAGGTGCGCAGGCGCCGGCACCGGTGGACTCGAGGCGTTCGGTGAGGCTGGGAAGCCGGGAGGCGAGGTCCCGTGCGATTTCTTCGGCGGTGCGGCGTTTGCCGCCGGCCCGTGCGGCGGCGCTGAACGTCAGCGCAACCCAGGCGCGGATCGTGGCTGACCCCTGCGGGTAGGTTGCCAGGGCCTCCCGGAGCATGGCCTTGGCGATGTCCGGGGCGTCCTCGTGGATGTTTGATTCAACTTCCCGGCGCAGCCGTGCCCCGGAATCGGGTGCGGTTTCGACCGTGACCGATGCTGCGACGACGGCGGGTTCGTTCGACAACGCGGCGAGCCAGCCGCCCCAGTTCGCCACCCACGCATCGATCTGTTCGGGATCCACCAGGGAGGCACCGTCGGGCTGGGTGCCGAAGATGACGGTGTAGTGGGAGGTGGAGGGAAGGTGGATCAGCGCGAACGGGCGGCCGTAGGAGTCGCTGAACTCGTACAGTTTGGACCCGGCGGAGATCCCGGGCAGCTGGAACTCGCCCCACGGTGTCAGTCCCAGCGGGCCCGAACGGTAGATGTTGGCCTTCCTGCGCCGTGCGGAGCGGAACGCCAGCCGGGCGAAGGCCCGCTCCCCTACTGACTTGTTGTGTTTGTCGGTCACCGAGACGACGGCCAGCGCTACCCCGAGAATGAGGAGTGCGACGAGTCCGGCGAGCCAGCCGCCGACAAAGAGGCAGATCACCGTGATGATGAGGCCAATGAACAGTGCTGCTGTTGCCAGCCCGCCGAGGGTGCCGAGGCCTGCCTTCCGCGGCCGCCGCCAGTGGCTGTAGGTCGGTTCCCTGTAAGTGTTGTCGACTGCTGCCATCTCAGGCACCCCCTGTGGATTCTTCGCTCATGTCTGTGATGGCCCCGGACGCGGTTTGGCCTGCTTCAACACCCTTTTGTGCGGCCAGTACGGCGATACTGCCGGCACCCGTTGCCACAGCGCCGCCGCGCGCTGCCGCTCCGATGCCGGCAGATCCATGGCCCGCACCGCTTGGTGCTGCTGCCGCGTCAGGGGTTCCGGTGCCCCGGGGGCCCGACGTTCCTGCCATACCGGCCGTTCCTGCCGATCCTTGGCTGCCCGTCGCCGGGGAGCCTTCCGCTCCCGGGCTCTGGCTTGGGGTGTTGTTGGTGGTCATCGAGCCAGCGGAGGATCCGCCGCCCCGACCGGCGCTGCCCATGCTGATCGCGCCCGATGCCAGGGCGCCGACTGCTCCTGCTGCCATGCCGCCACCGCCGCCGGCGACAGCGCCGACCATGGGGGTGACGAATCGCATGAGGGCCGGCATCGCGAACAAGGCGATGACCATCAGTGCCAGGCCTGTGACCGTTGTCAGGAGAGCGGAGCCGAAGTCTTTACCGTCACCGCTGTTCCCGAAGATTTTGCTGCCGCTGAGCTGAAAGGCTGTCGCGTAGATGATGGCGGCCGCGGGCTTGTAGAGAATGAACGCGATCAGCCATGCGGTGCACTTCTGGAACCAGCCCCTACCGGCCTCCGTGTTGCTGAACGCCGCGGCCGTAGGAAAGATCCCCGTCAGAATCACCAGCAGGCCACCGCGGACGATCATGAGCACGATTTGCATCACCGAGGCCAGAATCGCGATCAGCCCCAACAGGATGATCATGATGGACCCAATAGGGCTCGTGGACGACAGCGCCAACAGCGACGTGATGTTCTCGTTGAAAGAGGTCCCGTTCGTGGAGTTCGTGATAATCCAAGCAGAGAACTGATCCGCTGCAACCGTCAGCAGTCCCACGGCTGCCACCCCCGCGCCGGAGACCACGATGAGTGTCGCCAGCGAACGCAGCAGATCCCGCAAGGGCGCACCCCGGCGCTCAATCATCATCTTGGCTGCCCCCACCAACACGGACAGCACGGCAAGCGAAGCCGTCCAAAAATAGAGACTATTCTGCAGAAACAACACCGGATCACTCGCGGTGGAACCACCCGGGGTTGCGGTCAAAGCGGGAGTACCCACATTCACCCAAAACGTCCCGAGTGTCTGGACTGTTTGTCCTACGGCATCGGCAATCGCCTTCGCCATGTTCTTGACCGCGTCATTGGCGACGTCCTCTATTGCCGCACCCGCGTGGCAGCCGAGGCTGAAGGTATCCCATCCTTCGCAGGCCATCAGACACCAGACCAGGAGATGTACCCGGACAAGTCAGTTATCTGGCCTCCGCCCGTGCTGCCCGTTGCTGGAACAACAACCTTCCAGTCGCCGCCGTGCCATTGGAGCGGTACAGGAACAGAAATCAGAGCGCCATTGCTGCCCTTGGCGGCAATAGCGACCACTGCTCGATCGGCTTCATACGACCGGATCTGGAATCCTGCGATCTGGGCCGTCACTGTCGATGTCTCTTGGGGAGCTGGCCGATCCAGCAGCGCATCACGCTCAGGGCTAGGGACAGCTAGCTGTTCATAAACCAATCGGGCTTTCCCGGTCGCGGAAAGCACCGTGACATTCGCCGCCGCGTAGAGCGCGCCGGTTGGTGAGTGTGCGAAGCAGGAGCGGAGGCCGTTGGTTTCTGTCTTGCCTGGTCCGAATTGTTCGGGGGAGGTGGGTGCGGCGATCTTGCCGACCAGTTCCCATTTCGTGTCGGTTGGTGTGGTGGCCGGTTTGGTCTGGTCACCGGAGCGCAGGCCGCAGACGCTGGCCGCCGATGTGGCGGTGGGTTGACCGCTGGCCGTTGGGCTTGTGGGGCCTGCTTCGGGGGGTGCGGTTTCGCTGCCTTTGGGGATGATGGCGAGGATGATTCCCAGCGCGACGATGATCGCCACGACGACGGCCGCGATGATGAACTTGGGTTTGGTCAGTGGATTCTGGTCTTCGTTCACGGTCGGTTCAGTCATGGCAACGTTCCTTAGACCAAGAGGCCTACGACGCCGCTCGCGGAGCCTGCCAGGATGCAGCCGCCGAGGACCCATGCCAGGGCGCCCGCGTGCTCGCCGCCTTGACCGCGTCGGTTGTTGATCATCATGGTTCCGGCGACTATCAGGATGCCCGCGACGGCGAGGCCGAAGACGATCCAGGCGACCCATTTCAGGATCGTCAGCAAGCCTTCAGCGCCGGGAGGTGCTTCACCGGTGCCGGGGTTCGGTATCTCGGTGATGACAAAGCTTGACCATTCCATGGCCTTGGAGAGCAACATAGGTTTCTTCTTTCTACTGGGCCGTGAGACCGGCGGTTGCCGTAACTGCGATTCGCACCTGTTCGAGGGTGGTGCGGGCTTCTTTGGGAAGGTCCTCGGCGGCGACGTCGTGGCCGTAACGCCATCCGTCGATCCACGGGAAGTGCCAGAGGTGGGCTACTCCCCCGCCGACGACGCGGGCGAAGTCTCGGATGTCTTTGGGGAGCCGCCCGGGAGTGTCGGCCATGACCACGAGGCCGGCGACGTGGATTCCGGGCAGGGATCCGGAGGCCCATTCGGTTGCCGCCAGCCGTGCTGCGCGCAGGCCGGGGATGTTGGAGCGCGCGACCAGGACGACCACGGATCCGGCCGGTGCCACTGGCCAGTGGTGCTCTGCGGCCGGGGTGGTCTTATCCAGTCGTGCGAGGGAGGTTTCACCAGCTCCGCCGTGGACGCCGAGCCACCAGAAGTCCGGTTCCCTTCCCGAAGTGTCACGTCGGGGCAGCCGGTCGGCGTGGTCGGGTTGGGGAACGCTGAGCTGCGGCCTGATGGCCCCCGTCGGGGTGAAAGGTGTGTGTTCTGGGACGACTGGCGTAGGGTCGTCCATGGTTTCTGCGCCGAGGTTCACCCAGCGGTTCTTTGAGACCGGCATTTCACTTCCCCTAGTAATGTCCGCAAAGATCGTATCGGTACCATCCGACACGAAAGGCCAAAGGTGACCCCGAACAACAGCTTTAATACCTTTCAATCACCCCTAGTACACCACAGTACAAATTTGTGGTCTACGATGGCTTCATGCGGTGGGACGGACTGAGCGTGGACCCGAAGTACCTGGAAGCTCTCTTCGCCAAGTACCCGGAGCGTCTGACGCCCCAGGACCTCGAAGAGATCTTCGGGCTCTCCCGGAATACCGTGTACCGCTGGCTCCAAACCGGAGTGATTCCTGCTTACCAAGTCGAGAAGACATGGTTGATCGCCAGAGATCAAGTCAAAGACTGGGTCTGGGCGAACCGGAACACCCTGAAGAAGGGCCAGACACCGGAAGTGACAGAGGACCAGCCCTAGGGCGAACCAGCCGAGCAGATGTGAGGGGGACACATGCCAGCACGA